>JAGAEB010000133.1 GCA_017613335.1 Methanosarcinaceae archaeon | reverse complement strand
CTTTCATTTTTCCGTTTCCCCGGGTTTCTGTCTCTTTTTCCGCAGTTTTTCATTTTCCGTTGCTTTCTTCTGCCCGGTTTTCAGAATACCGTCATATTCCTGCTCACGGCATATACAACAGCGATCGATACCAGAAAACCGGCAACCAGGATAAGATCTGTTGCTTTGATCTCCTTTTTCGTATTGCAGTATGCCAGTTTTCCGTCGTAGCATCTCGAGTTCATGGCCAGGAACAGTTTGTCTCCCTGATCGATCGTTCTGATCAGAAGTGTTCCGATGAGCATTCCTGCAGAACGGATCGCATTTTTCGTTCCGTTGTATCCGAAACGCATGCTCTGTGCCGACTGGATGCTGAGGAACATTTCCAGAAATACGAAAATGTAACGATAGATCATCATCGTCAGTTCCGCAAATGCATCAAGGAATGCGATCTTTTTCATTCCTGAAAACATTTCAAGCATCGGCGTCGTCATTGAAAGGAAAAAGAGGCAGCAGATGCCCGCAAAAGAACGGAAGAATATCGTCACTGCCTGATTGACACTTTTCGTCGTCACGGAAAGCGTATAAACAGCAAAATCATGAGACCACAATACCTCTCCGCCGGCGGATCCGGACAAAAAAGCAATGATGAGACAGCTCATAAATGCGAATCCCATCGCCGGAATGACAAGTCTCAGATACGGGCGGATCGGGATTTTTCCGGCGGTCAGTGTCACCGTCATCAGACAGACTGCTACAAAAAAAGGAAGGACCGGTGATTTTGACGCAACACTGACAATAAGCCCCGTCAGCGTCACGAATATTTTCAGACCTGTATTTTTATGGCGGAGCGGACTCATTAAAGCAATGTCGTCCAGATTGACCGAAATCATTTAAAACCTTCCGTATTGCAATTCTTATTCTCATTTGATCCCGGCAGATATCTTTTATATTGTATTACAGACACAACAAAAAACACGACACGTCTGATCAGATCAGACGTGCCGTGTTCCGGAGTTTGTCGGACATGAATCTCTGCCGGATTTTCATCCGGTTTTTCCAAAGCCTGTTTATGATTTATTCTCTTTGTTTTTCATATTCCGCTGTGCATAGTAATAACCGAACGCAAAGAAGACGATCGCTGCGCCGACGACGCCCTGCAGGCAGAAAAGAAGACTTTCAATTTCGCCGCTCGGCGGTTCGAATTTCGGGATCCATGACGGATCTTCGATAAGTTCGTAATCGGGATCATATTCGGAGAGCATATCGGCCGCAACGCCGTCAGTACCTCCGTATTCATGCTCGCCTGTAGATGCCTGGTATACAAAAACGGCAGCCATCAGAACAACAGCGAGAATACAGATTATTTCCAATGTATATTTTGCCATGTTTTTCTCTCTGTCTTTTTATTTATAATAATCTTCAGTCAGGCCTTCCTTCAGTTGTCGCGGATTTTCTGAAGCTGTTCGTCATCGATGATTCCGAGTTTGACAATGAGCTCTCCTTTCACTTTGACAAGATACTTGAAAGCAACAGTCAGGATAAGACCTTCGATAACAGCAAGCGGGAGCTGTGTGACGGCAAAAATACTGAGGAATCCTATACTCTGTTCGATCATCAGCGACATGAACGGATCGCCGAAACCGCCGGCGACATCATACGACAGACCGATCGCCATCTCAAATGACGTCAGGACATAAGTCGCCAGGTCGGCAACCGCCGCCGCCAGGAAAACATTCAGATAGATCGGCGCTTTGGCTTTCTGCAGGATCTTAAAAAGACCCCAGCCGACAAACGGTCCGAAAATACCCATTGAAAAAACGTTTGCGCCGAGCGTTGTCATGCCGCCGTGAGCCAGAAGGAGCGCCTGGAACAGGAGGACAATAAAGCCGACGACAGATGTGATCGCAGGACCGAACATGATCGCCGAAAGGCCCGTTCCTGTCGGGTGTGAACAGCTGCCCGTCACAGACGGAAGCTTCAGACATGAAAATACAAAAATAAATGCCCCCGCAACAGCGAGAAGCGGCAGAAGCTCTCTGTTTTTCTTAACAAGTTGATTGAGTCTATATATACCGTAGATCACGACAATAAACGAGAGGACTGTCCAGATCTGCCACCAAGGGCCCGGTAAACATCCTTCCATAATATGCATAAAATCATCCTCGCCCGGAAATCTTCCCATACTGCCCGGAAATCTTTCCGTTATGCTGCCCGGAAATCAGAATCTTTCCGAAATTTAATGATTAACAAATGATTCTTTCTATATATCGTTTGTATAATGCCCTCAGAATCTGACTGCTTTTCTCTGCTGATCCGTCATCTGTCTGATGCCGCCGGTCTGACATGTCTTTTCTGAAGACCTGCCTGATCCGGTCCTGTCTGACATGTCTTTTCTGAAGACCTGTCTGATCCGGCCCTGTCTGACATGTCTTTTCTGAAGACCTGTCTGATCCCTCACCGGAAAACCCTGTCAGGATTTCCGGATCCGGCTGTATAAGCCGCTTTATCCTGATCGGTGACCGGCAGAACAGACATAAGATCCAAATCCAACAATCGATTTTTCATATGATGATACGGGCAAATGTCATCTTTTACAGATTCTAAAGTTTATTTTTCATTTCTCTTCTTTTTATCATTTTTTTTTGTTTCTTAATTCTCTGTGATTTCTTCCTGATTATGTCTTATGATCCCCCTCCGAATCCCTTTTCACACAGGAGCTATAATACTTTATCATTTATCAACTTTTCTTTATCGTTTTTACTTTATCAAATTCTCCTGATGTTTTCCGCGCGTCCGTTTCCGTCCCTGTTCCGCTTAACCGTCATCTTCCTGTTGTTTTTGTCTCCGGATCTGGCTGATTTCTTTTTTTGCCGGCGTGTAATAATCAAAAACGACAAATATTTATTAGCAATCATTGCCGTTTATTATGCAGGTATCCGTTCCGGTCAGATTTCCGGCAGTCCGGTCACGCCGGTCTGCGGATCTTTCCGGACGATCCCGGATTTTCCGTTGTCTTTGTATTTTTTGTATGTATTTTTGTATTATCTGACATCTTCAGCCGCTTCAGCCGGCATCTGATCTGTCATTCAGATTGTCAGTCTGACCTATCTGATTCAAGGTGAATGAATTATGGATGCAGTCCTTTTAAGCCGCCTCCAGTTTGCAGTCACGGTCTTTTTCCATTTCATCTTCGTCCCTCTGACGATCGGTCTGGGTCTCCTGGTCGCTCTCTTTGAGACACAGTATCTCCGGACCAAAGATGCTAAATGGAAAAAGATCGCCTGTTTCTGGGGCACATTATTTAAGATCAACTTCGCATTCGGTGTCGTCACCGGTTTTGCGATGACGTTCCAGTTCGGAACGAACTGGAGCGAATATGCCGAATACATGGGCGACATATTCGCCTCGCCGCTTGCTCTTGAAGCGCTCCTTGCCTTCTTCATGGAATCCACTTTCTTCGGCATCTGGATCTCCGTCAGCCACAAAAGAGCCCTGCTGAAAACCGTTTCCATGTGGCTCGTCTGCATCGGCACGACGATCTCGTCTCTCTGGATCATCGCCGCAAACGCTTTCATGCAGCACCCTGTCGGCTATGAACTCGCCGCCGACGGGAGCAAAGTCCTCATGTCCGATTTCTTTGCCGTCCTCGGAAACCCGTATCTGTGGTATATGCTCATCCACACGATCCTGGCGGCCTACCTGCTCACCGGCGCTTTCGTGATCGCTGTCAGCGGTTACCACCTGATGAAAGGACGCGATGAGAACGTTTTCAGAACGTCGTTCAAAGTCGCCGCCGTCCTGTTCATCATCGCAGCGCTCCTCATTCCGGCGCTCGGCATGACTTACGGCCACTATGTCGCCGCCGTCCAGCCGCTCAAAGCCGCCGCCATGGAAGCTGTCTGGGAAGGCGGCTCAGGAGTTCCGATGTATCTCTTCTCTGTCCCCGGTTCTGACGGAAACATCATCGAACTCATCGGCATTCCCAAAGTCGGCAGCTTCCTGCTGACCGGAAGCTTTGACGGTACCGTTTCAGGCCTTCATGATTTCGACCAGATCCCGCCGGTCGCGCCGACGTATTTCAGTTTCAGAGGCATGATCATGCTCGGCATGCTCTTCATCGCCGAAAGTCTCGTCGGCCTTTACCTCAGCCGCAGAGAAGACGCCGGTCAGACAAAACTTTCCCGCGCCTACTTCCGGTTCATGATGTGGACGATCCCGCTGCCGTACATTGCGATCGCTCTCGGCTGGGCCGTTGCCGAGATCGGCCGTCAGCCGTGGATCGTTTACGGCCTTCTCAAAACATCCGACGCCGTATCCGCGACCGTCCCGTCCGCTCAGATCTTATTTACGCTCGTCCTTCTGACGGTATTCTACCTGATCCTGGGTGTGCTCGACATCTGCCTGATGAGACGTGCCGCCGTTCAGGGTCCCGAGGAGTGTGACTGACCATGAGTCTTGAATTTCTGACATCTGCTTTCAGCTATGAATTCCTGGTGAACGTCTGGTTCGTTCTCTGGTGCGTCATCTGGGCCGTTTATGTGATCGCCGACTCCTTCTGTCTGGGCGCAGGCATGCTCGTGCCGATCGCCGCCTACGACAGACGCGTCAGGCAGCTTGCCAACACGATCACGCCGTTCTGGGGCGGCAACCAGGTCTGGCTCATCCTTGCCGCCGGCGGCACCTTCGCCGCTTTCCCGGTCATTTTCGCCAGAATGTTCTCCTGGCTGTATCTCCCGATGATGCTCCTCCTGATCGGTCTCATCCTCCGCGGTCTTTTCGTCGAACTCGTCTACCACGAAAAAGACGAAAAACTGTTCAACATCTTCAAATGGGGCTGGTTCGCAGGAAGTTTCCTCATAACCGTCGTGCTCGGCGTCTTCTTCACGAATCTCTTCACGGGATTCCCGATCACCGTCACCGGAACCGAATACACCTACACCGGAACGCTTCTGGGTCTTTTCAGCATGAAAGCCCTTCTGGGCGCGCTGACGTTCGTGGTCCTCTACATGACCGCCGGATGCTTCTGGGTCGCTCACAGAGCCGACGGACAGCTGAGAGAAAGCACGCTTTCTACAGGAAAAAAGCTGGCCGTTGCCTCCGCCGTGTTCGCGCTGATGCTCGTCATCTCCCTCTTCAACACGGACGGCTTTGCCGCCAACTACAATGAACACGTCGTCCTGTACGCCTTCCCGGCGCTTGCCGTGATCTGCGCTCTCGCCACGATCGCTCTGGCTTTCATCAAAAAGACAGCAGAACACCCGTTCTATGCGTTCATGACGCACATGGGACTCTGCGGCCTTGCCGCCGCAACAGGCCTCGTGACCATGTACCCGTTCATGATGAAATCATCAACGACCATCGGCACAGGTCTCAGCATCTTCGACACGGCGTCAAGCCACCTGACGCTGGCTCTCATGTTCGTTGCCGCCTGCGCGATCGTTCCGATCGTCATCATCTACCAACTCTGGGCCTACACCAGATTCACCGAAAAAGTCAGTGAACAGTAAGATCCCGGCGCAGAACGATTTTCCGGAGCCGCCTTCACAAATCTGAATGATGCGGCTCCGGGATTTCCCGTTCATCCTGTTTTCCTTATTTTGAGAAAAAACTGTTCTGAGAGTGCACTTTTTGAGAGAGCACTTTTGAGAGAGCACTTTTGAGATCGCACTTTTTGAGAGAGCACTTTTGAGATCGCACTTTTTGAGAGAGCACTTTTGAGAGAGCACTTTTTGAGAGAGCACTTTT
>JAGAEB010000132.1 GCA_017613335.1 Methanosarcinaceae archaeon | reverse complement strand
TTTTCATATCGCATTTCAGCTCTGCATTTTCATATCGCATTTCAGCTCTGCATTTTCATATTGCATTTCAGCTCTGCGTTTACATCGCATTTTTCGTTCTGCGTTTTGTGATGCAGCTGCCGTATCAGAGTTTCATGGAAGGTCTGAATGTCGAGGTGCAGAATTCATCGAAAACGTCGTCTTCGACCTGTTCAAGTATTTTTTTGTAGTCCTTGGAACGGCTGTCGTATTTTTTCATTCTTTCTTTGACTTCTGCATTCATCTGATCAAGGACTTTCTGTGAAAATCCGTCGGTATTATCTAAAGTAAACATAAATGATCGTGAAATATCAGACTGCGTCCGGAACATGGATCGAACCGATCGAACGGAAACGGCAGACCGGCGCTGATGTCTGATTGATAAGGATAATGAACGGGAGACGGCGAAAGTTATGCAGTGTTTCCGGATGAATCCTGCCTCCCGTCGTCATTCAACAGGCGGACATTATTTAAATCTGTCTTTAAAGGAATGATTCTGATCGATGTGTGAAATATTGGTTTCATAATCGTTCCGTGATCATTTCGTAATCTTTCCGCAGCTGTTTCGTAATCTTTCCGCAGCTGTTTCGTAATCTTTCCGCAGCTGTTTCGTAATCTTTCCGCAGCTGTTTCGTAATCTTTCCGCAGCCGTTGTAATTGTTCCGTGAGATTTTCTTTTTTTCGTGACAGGATCGTGACGTCCTGTTCTTTGCTGACGACGATCTCAAGGGAGCCGCCGTATTCCTGAACGGTCCCTGTCGCGCCTATTTTGGCGCCGTTGACGATCCGGGAGGATATATTTGCGGCGCCCGACGATTTTCTGATGAAAACGGAGATCGTTTCCTGCTCTGATCCGCCGCTGCAGAGAAGGGTGATAATCAGATGGTCCCCGGTGTTCGTTTTCCTGAAATTCAGGACATTTCCTTCAACATAAACGGTTTTTCCGATGTCGTCTTGCGTCGGGATGACGGCGTTTTCGGGGGACGTTTCTCCGGAAAGGCGGAAAAAAGATCCGAAAGATGAACCGGCAGATCCGGAATACCCTGAACCGGCTGAAAAGGCATATGAAACGATGATAAGAGAAATGAGGAGCATCGCCAGAAGAACGGCGATGATCCTGTTTTCTTTCTGTACCTGTCTTCTGTTCCTGAGAGTCATACAGACCGTCAGAAACGATGTCGTCTTATGAGGGTTGCGATTCCGGAAATTTGAAAACCGTTATATATGAAAACAAAAAAAACGGCGGCGGATCCGCCGGAAAAAACAAAGCTGCGGAGAAAAGCGGAAAAATGAAAACATCCTTGATGAAAACATCCTTGATGAAAACATCCTCGAAGAAACGTCCTGAAAAAGCGGCAGGTCTCCGGCCGGCGATGCAGAAACGTGATTGCTTTAATAGCATGTCGTCATATTCAGACCCCATGCAGCGCATTTATCGTTATTATCCGGAAGATTTCGGAAAACTCAAAGTCAAAGTCATCCACATGAATCTGGATTTTGACATCTATGACACGGAAACGCGTGTCCGTTCCAAGCTTTACCTTCAGAATCTGAATGAGCCGTTGTCTGAGCTGTCGCTCAATGCCCGCAATCTCGACATCAATCTCGTCCGCTGTCAGAAATATCCGCTCCGGCACAAATACAGGAAAGAAGAGGCCATGCTCGATCTCGTCTTCAATGAACCTGTGCCGGCAGGCGCTCTTTTCACGATCGAGACAGACACTGTCTGTCATCCGACGAATAACGTTCTCGAAGGGCTTTATTATGATGAGACGCCGGCAGGCGCGCCGCCTCAGCAGATCACCCAGTGCCAGCAGTGGGGTTTTCAGAGACTCGTGCCCTGTATCGACGACATGGCCGCCAAATGCACTTACAGAACGACGATCCGTGCCGATTCGAGGTATACGAACATTATCACGAACGGCGATGTCGTCGTTGAGCGGCATTCCTATGTCGATCCGCTCGGAAACGACACCGGCCGTGATGAGATCGTTTATGAGAACATGAAAACGCCCATGGCGACGTATCTCTTTTTCCTCGGCGTCGGCACTTATGCGACATTCAGGAAAGAATTTGAATACCCCGACGGTTCCTGTTTCGATCTCGAACTCCTCGTCCCGCCGGGATCCGATCCGGAACAGGCGGAACGCGCGCTCACCATCCTTCATGATGCCGTCATGTGGGTCTATCTTTTCACCGGTCCTGAAAAATACAAAGACCTTGAAAAGAAAAAACAGATCTTCGAACTCACAAAACTGCGCGACCACCTGAAATACAACCTCAATTCAGCCGCCGTCGACCCTGAAAATCTCGGACGCACCATGAAAAGCCTTGATGCCATCCGCGGAAAGATCACGGAACTGTCGAGGAACATGGTCCCGGGCTACAAATACACGGGAACCGTCTATCGTGAGATCGGCATGCAGAACTCCGATTTCGGCGGCATGGAAAACGTCGGTAACACGACGATCACGACGAACCGCATCATGCCTTTTAAGAACATCACGGATCCGGCTTTCGAATACATGGCCGCCGTCAAAGTCCATGAATATTACCACAACCTCAACGGTTCCGAAGTCACCGGACAGAGTCCTTTCGAGATCTGGCTCAATGAAGCTGTGACCGTCTGCATCGAACGCGGTTTCATGGCTTATTTCTTCGGCGACGAATATGAACGCCTGTCGGAAGTGATCGATCTTCTCGCGCCTGTTTCCGGAACATTCGCCCTCGACCGCGGCGTGGCCTCGATGCCGATCCTTCCGGAAGGCTTCAATGACCCCAATGATCTCATCACGTCCGTGACTTATGTCAAGGCGCCGGAATTCGTCCGCATGATCGAAAATCTCATCGGAAATGACAATTTCGCCCGTGCGCTTGATCTGTATCACCGCAAATATGCGCACGGCAACGCAACGACGCAGGACTGGATCCATGAAATGGAAAGCGCCTCGGGCATGGATCTGTCTCAGATGGCCCGGACTTGGCTCAATCTGACCGGATACCCTGTCCTCTCCGTCAGAAAAGACTACAACGAAGAAACACGCGTCCTGAAACTGACGCTCACGCAGGCATCTTCCGACGGGCGGCCTTTTGCAGAGACGAACACGACTGCCGCCGGATCCGGATCAAAGATGCACAATGCGCCGGCCGTCTCCCGGGAAGATCAGGCCGGCTGTCAGACAGCCCCGTCGCCCTGGATGTTCCCGTTCTCGTTCGCCGTCTGTGACCGCAAAGGAAAGATCCTGTATGAAGACAACATCTGCATCCGTCAGGAAAAAACGGAAGTCGTGATACCGGGCATCGACCGGCCGGCATTCCTGTCGCTTTCGAGAGGCTGCTCTTTCTACGGCGTCGTCGATTATCCGGCAGACAGAAAAGAACTCTATCTTCAGGTACGCCGCGATCCGGATCTCATCTGCCGTTTCGGTGCCTTCTGCCGCATCACGGACATCGAGAAAGAACGCCTTCTCAAAGATCCGGAGGCATCCGTTTCTCCGGAATATGTCAATCTTTATCATGAGATCCTCTGCGATCACGATCTGATGGTCCGGGCGGGCGGCCTTTTCCTGACAGTCTTCGAATCCGTCGACAATGAAATGTATGCCTGCAGATACAAAGAACTCAACGATGCCCGCCGGAAGATCTATAAGGCGGTCGCCAAGACAAACAAATCATCTCTTCTGATCATTTATGACGAATATGACGACCTCATCGATCCGGAAACGGAAGGCCGTTATGCTGTCCGCCGCTCGCTCATGCTCGAAGGCGACCGCATCAGACAGCGTCAGGTCAGGAACAATGCGCTGCGCCTGCTGGCGACGCTCGATACGCCCGATATCCACGAGATCATCAGAAAACAGTTCAAAACAGCCGTTCATGCAAGCGACAGGCAGGCTGCTTTCATCGCGCTCCTCAACAGTACCATGCCGGACAAGGAACAGCTCATCAGGCAGTACATGGATGTCTGCCGCAAAGATCCGGTCTCCTGGGAATCGTTCCTGGCAGCCGTTGCCGGCTGTGATTCGCCCGACTGTCCCGCCATGGTCAGGATGATCGAATCCGATCCGGCTTTCCGTATCGAGCAGTCAAATGATCAGAGAGCTCTTTACGGCGCGTTTGCCCGCAACAGGAAATTCTCCCTCCAGACGCCGGGCGGTCTCGAATTCATGACGGCGACGATCATAAAGCTCAGCGCGATCAACGAATACAGCACCATGGGTCTTCTGAATGCGTTCTCGAACATCGATCAGCTGGATAAGGCATACAGAGCAGACGCCGTCGGCGTCCTTGTCGACGTCCTCGACAACATTTCCCCGGAAAAATCCCCGAGCGTGCTTCACCGGATCAGAAAGATCCTCCTCGGATCACCGCTTTCCGTCGGCGAATTCGAACAGGAGAGCGGCAGAAAGATCAGAAAACTCTATGCCCCGGAGGCCTGAGGAAATGGACGCATCCGATAAAGAAAGATCCGGTCAGGAAAGATGTGATAAAGAAAGATCCGGTCAGGAAAAGATCCTCTCTGTGGCGCTCACGGGAACACCCGGGACCGGAAAGACGACTGTCAGCCGCCTTCTTGAAAAGCGCGGTCATCACGTCCTTTTCCTGACGGAATTCATCAAGGAGAACAATATTTCATCCGAAAGGGATGAAGAACGGGACTGCCTCGTCGTCGATATGGATGCGCTGGAAGATGCCGTCTCCGATCATATAAGATCGCTCGAAAAAAGCATCCCGGCGGGAAACGGAAATGAAGGAAAAGCCTGTCAGGAACAGACGGTCTCAGAAAAGGATTCCGTGCTCATCATCGAAAGCCATATGGCTCATTATCTGTGCGATCATGCGATCGTTTTCAGGACACATCCGTCCGTTCTTGAAAAACGTCTGTCGGAAAGAGGCTATTCGCCTGAGAAGGTCCGTGAGAATGCGATGGCGGAAGCGCTTGACATCATCCTCTGCGAAGCGTATGACTGGTGCGGATCCGTTCTTGAAGTGGACAACACGGAAAGAGATCCCGAAGATTCCGCCGATGCGGTCGAAGAGATCCTCAGCGCACTTCTCAGGCTCAGAGAAAAAGGACTGCTGCCGGAGACGTCTCCGGCGGACGGCGCAGACGACTGTGAAAGCGCCGGAAGAGACGGCGGGAACGTCGTTTCCGTTCCTGACGAAGGCGCCGAGATCTATACGGATGACAACGACGCGTGCGCATCCGGTCATGAAACGATCCTTGAAAAAGACGAAACGCTCAGGAAATATCTGCCGGGATCCATCGACTGGAGCAGCCTGGCAGACTGAGACCCTCGTCAATTGCGGCAGTTGTATCAATTGCAGCAGTTGTGTCAGTTGTATCAATTGCAGCAGTTGTGTCAGTTGTATCAATTGCAGCAGTTGTGTCAGTTGTATCAATTGCAGCAGTTGTGTCAGTTGTATCAATTGCAGCAGTTGTGTCAGTTGTATCAATTGCGGCAGTTATATCTTCTTATCCGATACCCGGCTTTATTCTTCGATCTTAATCTGTACGGTGAAATGATGGCAACGGAAAAAAACCGCATCAAATGTGTCTTTTCGGATCTGGACAATACCATCCTTGATTTTCATACGGCGCGCCGGATCGCCTGCGGCGCCGTCATTGACAGGATGGGTGCCGGTGACCGGGAGGAATTCCATGACTGGTATCTAAGCAGTGTCTATGATATAGAGGATCTGAGGAACATTGCGGATTATCAGAAACATCTCGGCATTTATTCGAACGGATTCTATCTGGAATGCGCCAGGCTCTATGAATCGGTCAAAATGGAAAATATCCGCGCGTATCCCGGTGTCTGTGACACGATCGACAGGATCCGGGCTGCGGGCATTCCGGTCATCGTCGTGACGGATGCGACGATCGATCATGCCATGCTGAGGCTTTCGCATACGGATATTCTCAGACGTCTGGACGGACTGATCACGGCGGATATGACGGGTCTGAAAAAACCCGCCGAAGGCATATACCGTTTCGCTCTTTCGGAAACGGGTATGGAGAACTGTCCGGAGAAGACGCTTTTTGTCGGCGACAGTCTCAGACGTGACATCACGCCCGCCAAGTCCGTCGGCATGGAAACGGTCCTTGCTTCATACGGCGACCACGGTGAAAAAGGGAACACTCTCAGCAGACCGGAATATCCGGCAGACCATATCATTGAAAAATATGAAGAGATCCTTGAATATCTGTAATTTCTCAGACGCTGTCTGTAATTTCTCAGACGTCGTCTGTAATTCAGACGTCACATGTAATTTATCCGGTGTCATATGCAATTTATCAGACGTCGTCTGTATTTCCGAAGACGGAGCAGCCGGCTGCCGGTGTTTTCCTGTTGTTGATTTTCCTGAGGTCCTTTTATGAAACTGCGTAAATTGGGTATGCTCCTCGAAGAAGCAGAAGGGTTTGAAGAGCCCGATCCGTCTCTGGAACAGTATAAGACGCCTGCGTCTCTTGCTGCCGAATTCCTTCATATGGCATATATGAGCGGCGATATTGAAGATCTGGTCGTTTATGATTTCGGCTGCGGGACGGGCATTCTTTCCGTCGGCGCCGCTCTTCTGGGCGCCAGGGCCGTCGTCGGCTTCGATATCGATGCGACGGCGATCAAAGCCGCTGAAAAGAATGCCGGGAGAATGTGTCCGGATGCGGACATCACATTCCGGTGGTGCGACATTCAGGACATTCCCCGGATGATCGATGAAGGACAGCTCGAAAAAGCAGATACCGTCATCATGAATCCGCCGTTCGGCGCCCAGGAAAAAGGAAACGACAGGCCTTTTCTGACAGCCGCTGTCAAAGCTGCCGAGGTGACTTATTCCATACACAACAAAGGAAGTCTCCGCTTCATCGAAAAATTCATCCGGCCGGCTGTCGTGACAGACTGCTTCGTGACGTCTTTTCCGATCAGAAGGACATTCGATTTTCACAAAAAAGACAAAGAGATCATCGATGTCGAGATCTGCCGGATCGTGTCGGGCGAGGCGGCAGAAGAATTCCGGCAGGATGAAACGGAATGACGGATAATGTCCGTGAAACAAAGGTATTTAAGTAAAATGTCTTTTTCATTGATCTGTCTGTAAAATATGTCCGATCCCCGTCTGACGGCGGCGAGACCGAAGCGGGACGGATAAAAATCAATAACCGATTGACTGAGGAATCATCCTGTTCAGGAACAATAACAAAGGAAGAAAAGGCTCTGTCGCCCCGCCGGCGGATGATGTCGCCGGAGGCTGCCTGCCGGAAAAAGAAGAACATGAGATTCTTTTTTCAGTTCTTCTGTGCTTTTTTTCATTTCTGTCATATTGCTGCCTTCTGTCATTGTTCGTCTGTGTCCTCCGTCCCCGTCTCTTCCGTAATCTGCTGAGACTGCATTTCAGCAGGGAGAGACCGGAGAATTGACCGTCGGTTTCGGGAAAAGAAGATGTCCTGAAAGGCAGTCTGTGCAGCCGGCCTGCCGGATATGAACATGAGACAGGCAGAGGGTCTGTATTTCACCGTTGTGCCATGCTACGCAATGTTGTGCGATGTTGCGCAATCTTGTGCCATATAAAATATCTGCCTGTGAAACAAAGGTATTTAAGTGAAGCGGTCATTTCCACTCATCTATTTGTATAATAATTCCGTTCCCGCCTGATGCCCGGCAAGGCCGGCAGCAGGAATAGGGGCATAAATCAATAAATCAATCTTACTGAGGAATCATCCTGGCTGAAAACAATAACAGAGGAAAAAAAGGCCCTGTCGCGCCGCCGACAGATGCCGTTGTGAGAGTCCGCCTGCCGAAAAAAGAAGACAATGAGATCCTTGCGATCGTTGAGAGTCTTCTCGGCGCCAACCACCTGAAATTACGCTGCATGGACGGCGTTGTCCGTATGGGCAGGATCCCGGGCGCCATGAAGAAGAAGATCTGGATCCGTGAAGGCGATGTCGTTATCGTCGTTCCGTGGGATTTTGAAGACGGCAAGGCCGACATCATCTGGAAATACACGCGTCCGCAGATCGACTGGCTGGACAAGAAAGGCTATCTGAGAGCCTGAGCCCGTCGTTTTTCCGGAAATCCGGGAAAGGTTTCCGGGAATCGGGCATTCAGACGTGCCGGCGGTCTTCTGCCGGCGTCAGATCTGCCGGAACGGATCGTCAGATCCGGCAGAATGAACCGGAATTCAGAATGTTCAGAGATCATCGACGATGAGACATTTTGGATTCCTGAACAGAAACGAATTGCAGTGATCAGGTTTTTCTGTTCCGTCAGGAACGGAAAATGACGGTTTTTGCCTGAAACGGATTCGTCAGGATCACCACCGAAAAACAGAACACGATTCTGAAACGGCAAAGCTGTTTCATACCTTTCAGGGATCAGGAAATATTTCCGGAAACGATGATGTCATTCTGAGAAGAAGACGATGTCATTCTGAGAAGAAGATGATGTCATTCTGAGAAGAAGACGATGCCATTCTGAGAAGAGGCTGATGTCATTCTGAGAAGAGGCAGATGTCATTCTGAGAAGAGGCTGATGTCATTCTGAGAAAAGGCCGATGTCATTCAGAGAAGAAGCCGGACGTCATTCAGAAAAGAAG
>JAGAEB010000131.1 GCA_017613335.1 Methanosarcinaceae archaeon | reverse complement strand
GTCCGTATAATTATGTCCGTATAATTATGTCCGTATAATTATGTCCGTATAATTATGTCCGTATTTATGTCCGTATAATTATGTCCGTATAATTATGTCCGTATAATATGTCCGTATAATATGTCCGTATAATTATGCCCGCATAAAAATATCCTTATTTCCCGAAAAGGCATCCCGGCGGGATGCCTTTATTTTTTTTATCTGTCTGTCAATCTGTCTCTGTTTCCGGCTTTTTCTGATATCTTTTAATACTTTCGGATACCTGTTTCTCTTTTATTGCCTTATTTCCGCGACAATTTCCGTCCGGTCATTATTCCGGTCATTCGTGTCCGGTCGTTATTCCGGCATTCCTGTCCGGTCATGTCTTCTATTGATTATCTTTGTTTCACGTCGTGTTATTAAATGTCTGAGCTGGCACCGCTTATTCAGGATCTGGCGCTTATATTGATCACAGCCGCCATTGTAACGATCATTTTCAGAAAAATCAAACAGCCTCTTGTTCTGGGGTATATTGTTGCCGGTTTTCTGATCAGCCCTTATTTTTCATGGGCGCCGACTGTCGTCGACACGGAAAATATCCGGATCTGGTCAGATATCGGTGTCATATTCCTTCTTTTCGCCATAGGTCTTGAGTTCAGTATCAAAAAACTGATGAAAGTCGGCGGACCGGCGACGATCGCGGCGATCATCAAGGTATCTGCCATGATGGTCATCGGTTATTTCTGCGGTCAGTTCCTGGGCTGGAGCACCATGGACAGTATTTTCCTCGGCGGCATCATCTGTATGTCCTCAACGATGATCATCGTCAAAGCTTTTGATGATCTGGGTCTCAAAACGCAGAAATTTACAGGCATCGTCATCGGCATTCTGATCATCGAAGACATCGTTGCCGTTCTCATGATGGTCCTTCTTTCGACCATCGCCACAGGAAAACAGCTTGAAGGGTTTGACATGGGCACCCGGATGATCTCCGTTCTTCTCAAGCTGGGATTTTTCCTCGTCCTCTGGTTCATCCTCGGCATTTTCCTGATCCCGTCCGTTCTCAAAAAAGTCCGCAGCACGCTGACGGATGAGATGCTTCTCGTCGTTGCTTCCGGTCTCTGCTTCGGCATGGTCATCGTCGCCGAAAACACCGGCTTCTCATACGCGCTGGGCGCTTTCGTGATGGGCTCCCTTCTGGCGGAGACGCTCGATGCCGAAAAAATTGAACATCTCGTCAGGCCTCTCAAAGACTTTTTCGGCGCGATCTTTTTCGTTTCCGTCGGCATGATGGTCAATCCGTCCATGCTCATGACATATGCCTTCCCGATCTTCGTGATCGTCCTTGCCGTCGTTTTCGGAAAACTCATCTTCTCGACCCTCGGCATCCTTCTCTCCGGCCAGCCGCTGAAGATCGCCGTCGAAGCCGGTTTCAGCCTGCCGCCGATCGGCGAATTCGCATTCATCATCGCAGGTCTCGGCCTGTCTTTGGGCGTGACGGGCGATTTCCTCTACCCTGTCGTCGTCGCCGTTTCGGTCGTCACGACATTCATCACGCCGTATTCGATCAAAGCGGCGGATCCTGTCTTCGGCTTCCTTGACAGACACATGCCCGGAAAAGTCAGATTCCTGCTGGATCAATACAGCTCAGGTATCCAGACAGCCGACAGAGAGAGCGAATGGAAAACGATCATCAAAGACAACTTAAAAGTCATCACGATCTATTCCGTCATCCTGACGGCGATCATTGTGATATCCGACTACGTCGGAGAGATCGTTCTGAATTATATTCCGGGCATTCCCGGGACCCTTCTGATCATCGTCCCGACATTCCTCGTCATGGCGCCGTTCCTGAATGCGCTTCTGAGGCACAGTCTCAGAACGGATGCCTTCAACACGCTTTGGGAAGATAAGAAATACAGTCGCGGACCGCTCGTTTCGCTGATCATTTTCAGGGTCATGCTCGCCGCCTTTTTCGTATCGGTCTTCCTCATGAAATACATCCGGACAAGTCTGGTCCTTCTCGTCTTACTCGTCCTTCTGATCCTCGTCTTCATCTACGTGTCTAAAAAATTGAGCCTCCGCTACACGGATCTTGAAAAACGCTTCATGACGAATTTCAATGCCCGCGAAAACAACCGCACGGTCCTCCGGAAAGAGAAAATGACCGAAACGCTCCTCTCGAAAGATATGCACTTCGGCAACTTCGACGTCTCGGCTGATTCCGAAGTCGTCGGAAAATCCCTGAAGGAACTCAATTTCAGAAAATCCTACGGCGTCAACATCGTCTCGATCATCCGCGGCGTCAGCCGGATCAACATCCCGGACGGCGAAGAAGTCCTGTACCCTCTTGACAGACTCATCGTTCTCGGATCGGACAGCCAGCTGCGCAGCTTCAAAGAAGCCATCGAGAAAGAAAAGATCATCTCAGAAGAATCCGGCGAAAAAGACGTCGTTCTTCAGCAGTTCTCCATCGGCAGCAACTCTCCGATCCTCGGAAAAAGCATCCGCGATTCCGCCATCCGTTCAAACGGCAAATGTCTCGTCGTCGGCATTGAAGAAGAAAACGGATCCGATCTTATCCTGGACATCGATCACAAATTCGTTGCCGGAGACGTCATCTGGATCGTCGGTGAAAAAGAACGCATCGATGCCGTCGTCGGAAAACCGTCCGGATCCTGACAGCTGAAAAAAGCGGCCGGAAAAATAAATCGTCTGAAATAGCGGCCGGAAATGTCCGGAAAAACAATACCGGCCGATAACGGAAAGATCCGGCCGCAGAAAGCGGCGGATCCTGTCTCCGTCATTTCCGGGCACAGAGACGGATTTGCAGTCATGTCATAAAGACAATCCTGCCTGCAGATCTGTCCTGCCTTCGCCCTAATATTCACTCCAAAATAAAATGTGTTTTTCAGCCTTCGGATGCGTTTTTGACACCGGCGTGAATGAATGACATACTTACTTTTTTCATATATTCCGGGTGCTTCTTCCGGGTATCTGTATTATTTTTACACGCTCATATTAACTCGCCGTATTTTATCTGCGAGTCTGTGAATACGTTTATAATACCTGGATTTTATTTACTCGGTAGTGTTTATAGGCACTGTTCTTTGATGTATCGGCGTTATGCAGTGACTTCACTTTTGTGACATCACTTTTGTGACTTCACTTTTGTGACTTCACAGTCTCTTCACTGTCACGACTTACAGTCGTTTCGTGACTTCATTGCTGTCGCGTTGTGACTTTCTGTCTGTGTCTGTTTCAGAACCGATAAAAAACAAACGGTGGATGACCATGTCTTCTCTGTCACCTCTCATTCAGGATCTCGCGCTGATCCTCATCACAGCTGCCATCGTGACGGTCCTTTTCAAAAAGATAAAACAGCCCCTCGTTTTAGGTTATATCGTGGCCGGTTTTCTGATCAG
>JAGAEB010000130.1 GCA_017613335.1 Methanosarcinaceae archaeon | reverse complement strand
TCTCTTTCCTGTATCTCTTTCCTGTATCTCTTTCCTGTATCTCTTTCCTGTATCTCTTTTTCGGGTTTCATGTGATCCTCACGGATCGGATGGTCTTCAGGTTTCGTGTGATCCTTACGGATCAGACGGTTTTCGGATTTCGTGTGATCCTCACGGATCACCTGTTTCCCGGGATCGGTCCCGTTCTCTTTTTCCGGCCGCATTTTCGGCCCGTTCACTATACTTAATTATGATAAGAGACATTTCAGTCCTGTTTTTAAATCTCATTTCACGCATCGTGAAACACAAAAAAAGTTTTCGTGAATGCTTTCAGCATTCCGTCAAAAGGGATGAAAATGCAGATAAAAAATATTTCCGATCTTTCTCCTGAGGAAAGAAAAAAGATCATGAACCGCGGCCGCGGTCTTCCGGATGTGGAAAAGACCGTTCTGGATATTCTGGAAGATGTCCGTACCAATGGTGACAGAGCCGTTCTGGCCTATGCGGAGAAATTCGACAAGGTGAAGCTGGACAGTCCGGAAGTCAGCGAGGCTGAAAAAGAAGAAGCCCTTGCATCCGTTGATCCGGAAATCCTGAAACACCTTGAAAAAGCGGCGGAGAACATCAGAAGATTCCACGAAGCGCAGCTGCCGCGGAAGATCTGGTACATCGAAGAGACGCCCGGCGTCAGACTCGGTCAGAAAGCGACGCCTCTTGCCCGTGTCGGCTGTTATGTGCCCGGCGGACGCGCCAGCTATCCGTCGACCGTCCTGATGACGGCGATTCCGGCAAAAGTCGCCGGCGTCTCCGAGATCATCATCTGTACGCCGCCGACAGCTGACGGCCGCGTCAATCCGCTGACGATCGCCGCCGCAAAGATCGCCGGTGCGGACCGCATCTTCAAAACGGGCGGCGCTCAGGCGATCGGCGCCATGGCTTACGGAACGGAGACCATTCCGAAAGTCGACAAGATCGTCGGCCCCGGAAACGTTTTCGTTACGACGGCCAAAATGAAGATCAGAGAAGAAGCCGATATCGACTTCCCGGCAGGACCGAGCGAAGTTCTCATCATCGCCGACAGCACGGCAGATGTCAGAATGACGGCCGCCGACATCATCGCGCAGGCGGAACACGATCCCAATTCGATCTCCGTCATGGTCACGACTTCCGCCGGCTTTGCCGAAAAAGTCCTGGCCGAGGCCGAAGAGCAGGCGAAGAACGCCGTCAGACGCGAGATCATCGAAAAAGCCTTCGAACACTCGATCATCCTCGTCGGAAAAACGATCGATGAATGCGTCGCCTTCTCCAATGAATTCGCGCCCGAACACCTGCAGATCATGGTCGATACGCTGATCGAAGACAAAGTCCTCGATGAGATCAGAAACGCCGGCTCCGTCTTCGTCGGATACTACGCGCCGGTCCCGGCAGGCGACTACTGCTCCGGAACGAACCACGTCCTCCCGACGGCCGCCTATGCCAAAATGTATTCCGGTCTCAACGTCAACCACTTCCTCAAATTCTCGACGATCCAGAAGATCGACAAAAAAGGCCTCGAAGAACTCAGTGAGACGATCATCACGCTCGCAGAGGAAGAAGGCTTATTCGGCCACGCACAGGCCGTCAGAATGAGATTCAGAGACAACTGATGCAGGAAATGCCGGATCCGGAAAAACGGAAGAATGAGACCGGGCATGCCGGAGGTGTTTCATATGACAGAAAAAACATATTATTTCAGTTATGAAACGACTCTCGGCTCCGTCACGATCGCTGAAAAGGATTCGGCGGTCACGCATCTTTTCCTGTCGGAGAGCCGTTCTTCCGGAAGCATCAGAGCCTCACGTTTTTTATCGGAAAACGCCTGCTTTTCCGAAACGCCTCTCCTGAAAAAAACGTATATCGAACTTTCCGAATATTTTGATGGAAAGAGAACTGTTTTTGATATCCCCGTCGATCCGGAAGGCACCGCCTTTCAGAAAAAGGTCTGGAAAGTCCTCTGCGGAATCCCGTACGGAGAGACAATGACTTACGGCATGACGGCAGCCCTTGCCGGAAATCCGAAAGCCTCAAGAGCCGTCGGCGCAGCGAACAACAGAAATCCCGTCATGATCATCATCCCTTGCCACCGTGTGATCGGCGCGGACGGTTCACTGACAGGATATGCCGGGGGCATCGATGTCAAGGAAAAACTTCTGGATCTTGAAAGAAAAGTGACAGAAACTGACCGTGACAGTTCCGGCAGAGAAGACGGGAACGGCCGCGAAAAAGCTGAAAGAAAAGAAAACGGCCGCGGAAAAGCCGAAAGAAAAGAAAACGGCCGCGGAAAAGCCGAAAGAAAAGAAAACGGCCGGAAAGATCCGGATGATGAAAAATCCGGCAGAAATACATCGGATATATCTGTTTTTGCCTCAGAGATCAGAAAGCGTCTGGAAACGCTTGCTGAGCCTGAATACCGTCAATTTTCATCATCTCTTCTGCCCGGAACGGAAAACATCCTGGGCGTCCGTCTGCCCGCTCTCCGTGCGGAAGCCCGGAAGATCGCCGGAGATCCGGACGTTTCGGAAAAATATCCGGATCATATTCTGAATATCCGGAATGATCCGGCGCGCTGTCAGGCCGTTTCCTTTGAAGAGATCATGCTGGCCGGATTCGTGACCGGCATGGTGAAAAAGCCTCTTTCTGAAAAGATCCCGCTCATCAGAAGATTCGTGGCGGTGATCGACAACTGGTCGGTCTGTGACAGCTTCTGCGTCACGCTGAAACCGTCTGTCCGGGAACGGGAGGAATTCCTGCCGGTCATCCGTGCGTACGCATTATCCGAAAAAGAATTTGAATCCAGGTTTGCCGCCGTCATGCTGCTTGACCATTACGTCATCCCGGAATATATCGACAATGTCCTGGAGATCCTCGGTTCGATCCGTTCTGAGACTTATTATTCACAGATGGGCGTTGCCTGGGCCGTTTCCGTCTGTTTTGCAGAATTCCCGGAAAAGACGCTCGCCTTCATGGAAAAAAGAAAACCCGGAGATCATTCTCCGGGCGGGTCCCGGGATCCGGCACTTTTCCCGGAAACATATAACAAAGCGATCCGGAAGATCATCGAATCGTACCGTGTCAGCGACGAAATGAAAAAACGCATCCGTCAGATGAAAGTCCGACCGTTTCATATCATCCTAAGGCAACATCATAACGTCCCGGGATATGATCGACGACATACTGAGCCATCGGGACAAGGTCGAAAATGTCGAGGACCCCGTCTCTGTTCAGGTCGTAACGGCTGATGTATTCGCTGTCTTCGATAATGATCCTGTTGAGGGCGATGACATCACTTCCTGTCGGTTCAAAGTCTTCCGGAAGAGATATCCACACCGCTTTGAGCGTCACATTTCCGGAGACGCTGAATGTGTCGCCCGGAGCAACGAATTCTTCCTTTCCGGAAAAGTCTTCTGTCGTCCAGCCGCAGAAAACATAACCATTGGCGACAGATCTCGAATTTTCGACAGTATATCTGTATCTGTCGTAAACTTCTTCAGAGTCGGGCAGACCCTCAGAGACGACAGGATTTCCCTGCTCATCGACGCCTTCTTCATAAACGATCATGAACCGCTGACTTTCGGTCCACTGCGCATAAAGCGTCATGTCGCCGATCATCGGACAGCTCATCATCGGATAATATTTCACTTTGGATATCTCCGGCGTCAGCGTCCAGTACATGAAATCGAAGCCGGGATTTTCAAAACCGCAATAGGGGATCAGGACAAAAGTACCGTTTTCGCCGGCCATGTTTTCCATCCCCCCTGAAACATTTTCACAGTTGGGATCAAAAGAAATGCTGTATGAATAATCCGGAAGCGGCGTCCATTGTGCATACAGCGTGTCGTTTCCGTAAAGATAGCACTTCGTTCCGGGATAGAACAGGATCCCTTCTTCTGCGCCGGCGCCGTCCTGATCGGGCGTCCAGAAAGCAAACGTTGCGTTCTCCATCGTATAAGCGCAGTCCGGGATCTCGATGACGGATCCGTTCTCCGCCGTAATGACGACGATTTCTCCGTCGCCGCCGTTCGGATCGAGCGTGAGCGTGACTAATTCCGCATCAGAAGCCGAGACGGATACGACCGCGGAAAGAATGATCAGAAATGACAGGAAGATCATCAGTTTTTTCATGACAGATCACCGTTTGATATTGTTGATATGATACAGACATGACGGCGTTTATGATATTTCCCTTTTTTTACGGCAGGCTGAAATGATCCGGATGCATTTTCCGGTGTTTTCGTATCCGTATGGCCGGATCATGAGAACACCCTTGCAAAAACAGAAGCAAACACCGCATCTGCGGCATTAAGTCTCGAAATGTCAAAAGATGAAATCGGGTATATGAGGATGATCGCAGACAACCGGACGATTTCAAATAACTCAATATCATCCGTAAAAACAGACATGGCAAGCAACAACAGCATATCCAACGGATATGATTCTGATGTGTTTGTCAGTAATCCGGTCGAAAGTCTGGACAAATCTTACAGATCTTCAGCAAGAGGGATTCATTCATAAGTCTCCTTGAGGAGGGTAGCATAAGGCCGCGAGTATGAGATATGTCCACTTCAGGATCCAATAGCAGATACACAAAAACAAAGATATCAGCAATATCGCCGTACCTGTTGCGATTACCCAATCAGGGAAAGGGGAAGAGATGACAGCCCAAACAAAAAAAAGGACAATCAACGCGAAAATTTTTCCGATCATAACACAAACACCTGCTTCTTCGATCCTGTACAATAATGCGACGCTTCAATATTAAAATCTGAGGGTATGCAAATGACAGGATACAAAGTATTCATGGGAGACCTTCAGCTCCCCGTCTCTTTCGCAGACGATCATCACGAAAACAAGCGGACAGAACAGATCACGCCGGCGGACATCATGAATACGAACATTCTGAAAATGATAAAACCCACCGGGATTTCTTTCAAAGCAGAACTGCCGGAGGTGCAGTACAGCTATGGAAGATCTGCGGCCGGTCACGGTCTACATGTCACAGTTCAGCGGGTTGATGGTGAATAAAGTTGCCTAAGTCTTTTATGCTATTACGGATTGATTATAAGCCGTTTCATACAATTGACACGGATCCGAAAGTCCGGTAATATGTACATGAAACCGTCAAAAAGACTATGAAGCACAGTCTGCGTGATTCTTTCTTTTCCGCCGGCGGGTAAACAGCTTTCCGGCGGACCCGGCGCCTGAGTTGAAAAACGGATCTGACCTGATCCGGCCGGGTTCTGCGGTTTTGTCGGTTCATCGGTCTTGTTTTTATCTTCCGGATCCGTCATCAGAGGAATGATCATGAAAAAAAAGACAACGGAAAAGATCTCCGGTGCCGAAGCCTTCACGGAATCTCTCAAAGCAGAAGGCGCAGATGTTATTTTCGGCTATCCGGGCGGATCTCTTCTCCCGATCTATGATGCGATATACAAAAGCGGCATCAGGCATATTCTTGTGAGACATGAACAGGCGGCAGCCCATGCGGCCGACGGTTACGCCCGCGCGACGGGAAGACCCGGTGTGTGCCTGGCAACATCGGGGCCGGGCGCGACGAATCTGGTGACAGGCATTGCGACGGCCAATATGGATTCAAGTCCGGTCGTCGCCTTCACGGGACAGGTTTCCCGCTCCCTGATCGGAAACGACGCCTTTCAGGAAGCCGACATCACCGGAATCTCCCTGCCCGTCACGAAACACAACTTCCTGATCCAGAAAGCAGAAGATATCCCCAAAGCCGTCAAAGAAGCTTTTCATATCGCATCGACAGGCCGGAAAGGTCCTGTCCTGGTCGATATCTCAAAAGACGCGACCGAAGAAGAAGTCGCATTCAGGTATCCGGAAACGGTCAATATAAGAAGTTACAGACCGACGATCAAAGGAAATATGCAGCAGATCAGAAAAGCAGCTTCCCTGATCGTGTCGGCCGAAAGGCCGGTCATCTGCGCCGGCGGCGGCATCATTTCTTCCGGCGCCTCGGAAACGCTTCAGAAACTCTGCGGACTCATCAGAGCGCCCGTCACGACGACGCTGATGGGGATCGGCTCTGTCCCGTACAGTCATCCGCTGTTTCTCGGAATGCCCGGCATCCACGGCACGAGATATGCGAATCACGCGCTTCAGGAATGTGATGTCCTGATCGCCGTCGGCATGCGTTTCGATGACAGAGTGACGGGAGAGCTTTCTTCTTTTGCGGAAAAATCCCGGATCATCCATATCGACATCGATCCGGCGGAGATCTCCAAAAACGTTCCGGTCGACGTTCCGATCGTCGGCGATGCAAAAACCGTTCTGGAAAGCCTCATGACTGTTCTTGAGGATAAAATCGTTCCCGGAAAGACGGACGCGTGGCTTTCTCAGATCGGATCGCTGAAAGAAAAATATCCGCTCACATACAGAAAGAGAACGGATCAGGATTCACCTGTCAGGCCTCAGTTCGTTATCGGGACGATCTGTGATCTGGCGCCTGATGCGATCATCGCGACGGATGTCGGCCAGCATCAGATGTGGACAGCCCAGTTTTTCAGATTCGAAAAACCGCGGAAACTCATCACGTCAGGCGGTCTCGGAACGATGGGATTCGGCCTTCCGGCGGCGATGGGCGCCAAGACCGGCTGTCCTGACGAGACGGTCATCCTGATCTCCGGCGACGGTTCTTTCCAGATGAATGTCCAGGAACTGGCCACGATCGCCTCAAACAGGATCGCCGTCATTTCCGTCATCATCAACAACGGCTATCTCGGCATGGTCCGCCAGCTCCAGGAATTCTTCTGCGGCGGCAGATATTCTCAGACAGATATCCGGAGCAGTGTCGATTTCGTCAGACTGGCCGAAGCTTACGGCATCGACGGCTTTTCCGTCGACAGGGAAGAAGATTTCGCTCCGGTGTTTGAAAAAGCTCTGGCGCTCAGCCGGGCCGGCAGACCGTCCGTCATCGACGTTCATGTCGATCCGGAAGAAGACGTTTTCCCGATGGTCGCGGCCGGCGGATCGATCACCGATTTCGTCGAAGAGCCGGCCGATGTAAAACCGGCCGATGTGGCCGAAACAGGGAAAGAAGACGGACCGGAAAACAGGGATAAAGGAGATGATTCCGAATGACAGTTTCAGAAAAACAGCAGACGCATGTCTTATCCGTTCTTGTGGAAAACCGCTCGGGTGTCCTGGTCCGTGTGGCCGGCCTGTTCGCGCGGCGCGGCTACAATATCGACAGCCTTTCCGTTGCCGTGACGGAGGATCCGGAAATTTCGAGGATGACGATCGTCGTTTCGGGCGATGAGCTTGTCCTCGAACAGGTGAAAAAGCAACTCAACAAGCTGATCGATGTTATCAAAGTCGTCGACCTGAGCGGCGAGGAATATGTGGAGCGCAATATGGCGCTGATCAAAGTCACCGCCTCCAAGGAATCCAAATCGGAGATCATCCAGATCGTGAACGTTTTCCGCGGCAAGATCGTCGATATCGGCGCCGGTTCGCTGACGGTCGAGGTGACAGGAAGCGATGAAAAGATCAATGCCATGGAAAAACTTCTCCGGCCGTTCGGGATCAGAGAAATGGTCCGTGCCGGAAGGATCGGACTGATGCGCAGCAGCAAAGAACAGCAGTGAACGAAAAAAACGCGTTCTTCCGGGAAAGACATGACCGGGAAAAGTCCCGGAATCCGGAAATCAAAGAAAAGCCGGGAATCCGGAAATCAAAGAAGGTTCCGGCATCCGGAAATATCCGGGATAAATCCCGGAGATCGCGTAAACGGATCGAAGGAAACTGAATAAGAGAGCGGATGAAATTATGGTACAGATGTTTTTTGAAGGGGATGCCGATCCCGGCGTCCTGAAAGGAAAGACGATCGCAGTCATCGGTTACGGCAACCAGGGACGGGGACAGGCGCTGAATCTCAGGGATTCCGGTCTGAAAGTCATCGTGGGCCAGCGGCCCGGAAAAAGCTTTGACAGAGCCGTCGGGGACGGCATGAAAGTCATGTCCGTTGCAGAAGCCGTCCGCGCGGCGGATGCGGTCCATATCCTTCTGCCGGATGAGATGCAGTCAAAAGTCTATTATGCTGAGATCGAGCCGAATCTGAAATCCGGCGCAACGATCTGTTTTTCACATGGGTTCAACATTCATTTCAATCAGATCGTTCCCCGGAAAGATCTGAATGTCATCCTTGTCGCGCCGAAAGGTCCCGGAAAGACCGTCCGTCAGAGATATGAGGAAGGGATCGGCGTTCCGGCGCTCATCGCCGTTTATCAGGATGCGGACGGAACGGCGCAGGAACAGGCCAAAGCTTTTGCTGAAGGCATCGGCGCTGCACGCGCGGGCGTTTATGTCTCATCTTTCCGCGAGGAGACGGAGACTGATCTTTTCGGCGAGCAGGTCGACCTCTGCGGCGGTCTTTCCTGCATGGTCAAGGCTGCCTATCAGACGCTCGTTGATGCCGGCTACCAGCCGGAAATGGCTTACTTTGAAACGATCTATGAAGTCAAGCAGGTCGCAGACCTCATTTATGAAGGCGGCCTCGATTTCATGTGGCGTTCTGTCTCGAACACGGCCGAATTCGGCGGTCTGACCGTCGGCCCCGGGATCATCAATGAAGAATCGGTCAGGAACATGAAAAAAGCCCTCGAGCGCATTCAGAACGGCGAATTTGCCAAAGAATTCCTGCTCGAAGGTCTCCTCAATTATCCGGTCCTGAAAGCCAAAGAAAGACTCGACAGAGAACTTCCTCAGGAAGAAGTCGGCCGGCAGATCCGTTCAAAGATCCCGTGGCTGGCAGGAACGCCCGAAGAAAGAGCGGCTGAAGAACAGGCTGCATCCGGGAAAATGAAAAAAGCCGCAAAAACAGCAGCGTCCGCAAAAACAAAAGCAGCATCGTCTTCAAAAAGCAAAAAGACAGCTGTCAATAAGAAATGAAGGAAACAGACATCCGGCATCAGCAGCAGCAAAGTGAATCGCGCTGCTGTTCAAAACTTCATATGAAGTCCTGAACGGCAGGCATTTCTCCGGCCTGCTGTTTAAATATCGTTCCGGCTGCTGATCTTCGGTGCCTCTGTCACGGCCGCGGCAGAAAACCTTAAATCAAGGATATTGGTTAAAATTGCGTAAAAAAACTTACAATGGAGGATGAAAACAATGGACAAGATTGAATTTTTGAAAGAAATGGCAAAAGGCTGGTTCGGAAACTCCCAGCAGCACTCCATTCATGCGCAGCTCTTAAAGCAGCGTGGTCTGAACAAGCTGGCCGACATGATCATGGCGGAATCCGATGAGGAATGGGAAGAGGCGAAGAAAGTCAATGCCCGTCTGATCGAGCTGGGCGAGATGCCCTGCGTTGAGATCCAGACGTACCCGGTCATCACCGATATCAAGGAGATGCTGGAATATGACTGCAAGGAAGCGGAAGAGGCACTGCCGATGATGAGCAAAGCTCTTTCCATGTTTGATGACGACTATGTGACCAGACATATGTTCGAGGAATTCATCATTGATGAGCAGGACCACTTCAGGTGGGTCAAGGGTCATCTTTGCCTGATCGAGCAGATCGGCATGGACAATTATATCATCGAGATGCTCGGTGAGTAAGAGCAGGAAAAAAGAGGCATAAAAAGCCCGGACAGCCGGCATACCTTTTAAGCGATAAGGTATGTCGGCTTTTTTTATAAAACGAACAGAGAGGATATCCGGATTTCACACTGCAGACAGCGCACGGACTTAACTTTGCGAAAAAATTCAGCTGACAGCAGCGGCTTAAAAATAAGACCGGACATGATATCAGCCGGATCTGTACTGTTTTTCAGGATTCCCTTCTCTGAGGTAAAGCTTCAGAATATTGATTTTTTTTATTGATACGGCGTCAGAATGATGATACGGTATGTATTGCGGCGTTCTGACACGTCATCAGAAACAGCTTATGAAAAATAATTCCGGGATCAGAAAACAGGTCCCGTCCCCGCTTAAAAGGAATGTCGGAAATGAAAACGATCATTATCAACGCAAGTCCCAGGAAAAATCATAATACCGCGCAGCTTCTGAAAGAAGCGCAGAAGGGCGCAGAATCCGTCGGCGCGGAAACCGAATACATCGACCTGTTTGACTACACATTTACAGGATGCCGCTCCTGCCTGGCCTGCAAGCGCAGGGACGGAGAGCGCAACAAATGCTTCTGGAAGGACGATCTGTCGCCGATCGTCAGCAGGATACTTGAAGCTGACGCCGTCATCATCGGTTCGCCGATCTATTTCGGTCAGCCCACCGCTTCCTTCCGGGCGCTCTGGGAAAGACTCGCCTTCCCGGTTCTCTCCTATGACGGCGCTCCTATCAGCTACTATACCGGCAGACTGAACGTCGGTTTCATCTGGACGATGAACGCCACCGGTGATTATTATGAAAACGGTATCAAGCCTGCGCTCGCAGTTACGGAAAGTACGGCGCCGATGTTCTTCCATGGAGATGTGAGATCCTATGCAGCGCTCGATACGCTGCAGGTCAATGATTACAGTAAGTATGCAATGGGCGCTTTTGATGAAACTGCAAAGAAGGCGCATCATGAAAAGCAATTCCCGCTCGATCGGCAGGAATGCTTCAGAATGGGAGCGGAATTAAGCAAATGAAAAAGATACTGATACTCAGGCGGGTCACCCGTAAAAAGAGTATCAGGAAAATTTCTTCTGACGATGTCCGGCCGGAATCTTCGATGATCCGGAAGATTCCGTTTACAGGCTTGTTTTCTGAAAGGCGGCGTACAGATTCCGGAGAAAATTTCTGTCCGTTCTGTTAAATTCCGGGCAGTCTCCTGTCCTGTATGCATATGTGTTTTTCCGGGACTGCAAAAAAAGATAATTTTCTGATCCGGATAACAAAAACCCCTTAAAAACTGCCTGAGCAGCAGACTGACTGAGCAGCAGACTGTCGTCATACTTTTTTTAGGGGTTCTTAAGGGGTTTCTGTTTCCGGACGTGCCGCCGATCACATCGCGTCAGGCGCTTCGATGCCGAGGACGTCGAGGGCGTCGGCAATGGCGACTTTTGCGGCGCAGACGAGTGTGAGACGGGCTTTTCTGATGTCTTCGTCGTCGGCGTTGAGGACGGAGACGAAGCGGTAGAACTGGTTGAATGAATCGGCGAGTTCTCTGGCATAGATCGCGAAGGAATGGGGTTTGAGGTCTTTGGCGCAGGTCTCGATGATCTGGTCGAATTCCGCGATCTTGCGGATGAGATCCGTTTCATAGGATTCCGTGAGGAGGCAGGCTTTTGAAGCGGCGGTCTCTCTGACGGCTGCATCGTCGCCTTCGTTGAAGATGCCTTCTTCTTCGGCTTTTGCGAGGATGTTGGCGGCGCGGGCGTGCGCGTACTGGATGTAGGGCGCACCCTGCTTTTCAAAGTCGAGCGCTTTTTTCCAGTCAAAGATCGTTGATTTTTCCGGGGAGACTTTGACGACGTCATAGCGGACGGCGCCGACGCCGACGGCTCTGGCTGTCTTCTGTCTGAATTCTTCCGTTGCGTCCGGTCTTCTGGCGCTGACTTCTTCGTAGGCTTTTGAGATGACTTCGTTGACGAGATCGTCGGCGGAGATGAATTTACCGCGGCGGGTGCTCATGGATCCTTCCGGCAGGGAGACGAATTCAAAGATGACGACTTCGGGCTGTTTTGAGCCGAGGACGTCGAGCGTTGCTTTGAGCTGGCCGGAGATGAGTTTGTGGTCTGCGCCGAGGATATCGATCATGCGGTCGCACTGCGCGCCTTTCCATTCGTGGTAGGCCAGGTCTCTCGTGGTGTAGAGTGACGTGCCGTTCGATCTTTTGATGATGAGCGTTTTCTCAAAGCCGTGGTCTTTGAGGTCGACGGCAAGGGCGCCGCCTTCTTCTGTTTTTGTGCGGCCGGATTCTTCGAGCCTCTTAATGACGTTCCAGACATCGCCGTTTTCGATAAAACGGGATTCTCTGATGAATCTGTCGTGTTTTATATTCATCAGAAGGAGCGTTTCTTTGATGCCGGCGATGGCGAGATCGACGGCGTGGGTGAAACTCTCGATCGTTTCACTGTCGCCGTTTTCGACCTTTTTCATGAGGTCTTCGATGTAATTGTTGATGGATTCGTCGTTGTTTATGTCGACGTTGGCTTTGATGTAGACGTCGGCGATGGCGCTGTCTGATTTTTTCGTCAGGTCGAGTTCATATCTGGAGCAGGCCCAGGAGACGACGGCGATCTGTCTGCCGATATCGTTGACGTAATACTGGACTTCAACTTCATAGCCGGCTTTTTTGAGGATCCTGGAAAGCGTGTCGCCGATCACGGAGTTTCTGATGTGGCCGACGTGGAGCGGGCCGTTCGGATTGGCGGATGTGTGTTCGAGAAGGATCTTGCCGGTGTGCGTGCCGCGGCCGTAATTTTCTTTTTGGGAAACGGCCTGCATGACGGTCTCTGTCAGATATTTTTCAGAGGCCGTGATGTTGATGTAAGGACCTGCGGCCGTGATCTTTCCGACATAACCGGCGCCTTCCGCCGGAAGGCTGATCTTTGATATGATCTTTGATGCGATCGCCGCCGGGTTTTCTTTCATTTTTGATGCGAGAACGAAAGCCAGGCGCGTCGCCATGTCCGCATGTTCGGAGAATTCGAACGGGATGTCAGACGCGGCCACATCATAGCCGGCTTCTTTTGCTGCCTGAACAAGAACATCGGCAGCCTGCTGTTTAAACTGAACGTACAAAATGATTCACCTGATGAAACGCCGTAAATGAGGCAGATAGAAGATTAAGCTGAAACTGAAAAACGGATACGACTCAGAACCCATATGCACAAAATGCCCGGGTCTGGGTCTGTCCGTAAGTGGAAATAACTGCTTAAAGAAGCATTTATCTAATAAATATTATCGTCCGGAAAAAGAGGGAGGAGGGTTCTGTCTGCGAGGGGAGAGATGGGGCGGATATTCTGATGCAGCCGGGTTTCGGAAACAGACAG
>JAGAEB010000129.1 GCA_017613335.1 Methanosarcinaceae archaeon | reverse complement strand
GAAATATCCTGAAAAACAAAAAACAGGGAAATATCCTGAAAAACAAAAAACAGGGAAATATCCTGAAAAACAAAAAACAGGGAAATATCCTGAAAAGCAAAAAACAGGGGATACCCTGAAAAACGAAAAACAGGGAATCTGAAAAACGGAAAAGACGCGAAACCAATCGGAAATGACAGATACAGAAATATCTGTAAGCAATCCCCGGATATCAGACGGAGGATATGAAAAACGATGTAAAATCTGCAAAACGGATCTGCAGCGCAGAAGAAAAAGAAAAACGGTGCGACAGAAAAACGAATATGCAACGCAGAAGAAAAAGAAAAACGGCGCGAGAGAAAAACGGATTCGCAGCGCAGAAGAAAAAAACGATCAGACAAACATCAGAATACCACACAAAAACCTCAGACGATAAAACCTCAAAAACAATATCTCAAAACGACAAAATCTCAAAAACAAAATCTCAAAACGACAAAACCACAAAAACAGAATCTCAAAGATAAAACACAGAAACAGAATCTCAAAGATAAAACACAGAAACAGAATCTTAAAACGATAAAAGCAAAACCCCAAAACACGCAACAAACAATTGCAACAACAGACCCTTAAAAAACAAACAACAAAACGGACGAATGAAAAACGATAACGATTCTGAATTGAGATCTGAAGATCTGCAGAATATTCCGATCATTTTTGATGCTGCTTCGCCAGGGATCGCCGATCCCGGCGGCACGCATCCGCCGGGATATTTTGACAGCGATCGTGTCCGGCAGACGGGTTTCCGGAACATCCTGAAAACGGTTCAGGAGGCCGCCTGCGGTTATCTTTTTTGCTTTTTATTTGTCTGCGGATTTTTCCCGCATCTTTTTTCACTTCATTTTCCCGCGTTATTACTCCTATATGAGTTTTTCCCCCCCCGACATCTGTTTCTTTTGTCTGACGGGATGCGCCGGATTTCAGATCTTCCGGATAAGATAAACCCGTTCGTATGAAATCAATCGATTTAAATAACATGAAAAACGATAATGATTCGGAGTGATATCCAGAATATGCATTGTTGTCAACTGTCCGGAAGGAACGCCGGGACGAAAAAGAATAAAGAAATCAGAAGGAGGAATATTTTTATGAAATACTCTGACCTGACGGAAGTCGCTGAGACTGCCGGAAAGATCTTTGTTCTGATTGCAGCAATTGTATTGGTTTTTGTTTTGGTATTTGCGATCAGCGGCGATAATATGCCGGGAGGCGGTTATATGGAGACCATCCTCGGTGTCGTCAGTGTGATCGTGTGGCCGGGTGTTGCCCTGTTGGTCTTTGCTGCCGTCAGTGAACTGTTCAGGAAAAGAAATCAGGCCATTCCGGGTTTTTAAAACGCCGGATCCTGAAAACAGGAAACCGTCAGGGATTTCTGCCGGGAGGAGCAGAAAGCCTGATCATTGTATTTTTTATTTTTTTCTTTTGAGTCATTCTGCGGGGCCGTCATATTTGCTTTTTTCCGGTAAGGACATATGCTGCCGGGCAGACTGTTTTGAATGATGCCCGATGGGGTGCTCGGATTGCTGCCGGATAAGATGTTCTGATTGCTGCCGGATGAGATGTTCTGACGGATGCCCGGAATACCCTCCGACTGAAAAACAATATATCTGAAACAGCCGTTCACATAGTCAGATAATATGACTGATATGAATGCGGGAAAGGACACTGCGGCGCTGAATAAAGAGAAGATGCCCCTGAAGATCACGAACAAAGCAAAGATCATGCTCTCCGTCTTCGGGATCGGTGTCATCCTGATGGCGGTCGGGGTCATTCTTTGGCTCCTCGGAAAAGACCAGAGTTTCGGCCTGCCCGTTGCGCCGATCCCGCTTCTCGGCGCTTTCATGATCCTGATCGGAAGCGCCGGATTCGAATCCGTCATCGCAACGTATGAAGCGCGCCGGAAAGCAGGTCTTGATACCGGAGATGACAAAGACTGACCGGGACCGTCCTTTGAAAACACTTTCCTGCGGTCTGAAACGGCTGCAGGATACTTTTTTTGGCAGTCGGGGATCTTGATCGTTCCAGCATTTTTCTGAAGACTTCAATGACATCGTCGCGGCCGATGTCTTTGATCATGACTGTTTTTTTGCTGTTCAGAGAACCGCTTTCAATGGAAACGCGGCTCCCCGGAATCCTGAAAAGAGAAGAGATCTCCCCGATGAGCTGTTCATTGGCTTTTCCCTTCTGAGCATTCCGGGAAAGCTTGACTTCTATTCTTTTCCGCCACTCGTTGTAACCTGAAGGGACCTGCAGGACTTTGGAGCCGGGCGTCACTTCAATATCAATCAGGACAGATGAACCGCTTTCGCGGACGGCTTCTTCAAAACCCATACAAGACCGGCTCCGGGATATTTAAAACAGAAATTACGGGAAACACCCGAAATAAACGGATCCCAAACACGCAGGATCGTGACAGGATGACCAAAAGCGCCCGAACCTTTTCGGGATCGGAATTGTGCTGTCGCCCCCTACTAACACCCGAAGATCATTCTTTCCGGTGGTCCTCAGTCTCTCCCGGTTTCCCTCGTAAAGGGCTTTGGCGCACAAAATGATATCTGTACCGCATTGAGGCTGTCCGTTCAATCATCGACGGGTGAGTCCCGGATCTCAGGCCGGCACCTATACAATGCGACATGTCAGAAAGGCGATGACATGATATAAAACTTTACAGGATCCGGAGAACGAAACGGAAAAGATGAACGGAACAGACCGGAACTGAAACTGCGGGACGAAACGGATAAAAAACAGACCGGAAAAAAGCAGAGAAAACAACAGACCGGAAAAAAGCCGGATGAAAAACGAGACGAAAAAGAATGGATGAAAAACGAGAAAAAACGGACGGATGAAAAACGAGAAAAAACGGACGGATAAAAAAATGCGGCAGGAATGCGCTTCCGACCTGAACCGGTAATGAATGATGTGACAAAGGAAATATGCAGCAGACTGTACAGGTACAGCTGCCGCAACTGCGCCGGAAATCTCCGGCGTCCTGAATGTGAAAGCCTTACTTTGCGAGGGCTTTCGGGGATCTCTTCAGGTATCTTCTCTTGTGTCCGGAAGAAGTGAATCTCTGAGCCGGTCCCGGGTGAGCTTTGGCGCTCAGGCCGTTCTCGACTTTTTTGGCGTTTCCTTTTCTTCCTTTGACTTTAACCCAGACGATGCTGCCTGTCTTTCCCATAATCATGCCTCCTGTGAGTGTTTGAATAGATCAGTCGTTGCCGGATAATATCAACAGATAAACCGGATGATCATGATGGATTTTTGCTGTCCCCTGTCGCGGGGTAACGATCTTCCTGTCCGCCGACTTGGAATGCATTCTCAGGACAGGTGACCGACAGACGATCAGCAGATAGTATCTTAATATCTTATCCTGATTTGCAGAGGGTTAGTAACGTCATTTTTTAAATATATAGTTTACGTCCTCAAAATTCCGGAAAGATCAGGTCATCCGGAAAAAACATGAAAACGTGAAAATATAAAAAAAGGCGAGCAGCCCGCCCGAATGACAGAGACTGAAGACAGGAAAAACCGGTTCCCGAAAAAAACATCAGAACATCAGAAACGTTCAGATATCCGGACCGGAAAAACCGAAAGATCAGAAACGTTCAGATATCCGGACCGGAAAAACCGAAAGATCAGAAACGTTCAGAATATCCGGACCGGAAAAACCGAAAGATCAGAAACGTTCAGAATATCCGGACCGGGAGATCAGAAACATCAGAACCGTTCTGAATATCCTGATCAGAACATCCGGAAATATCTGATCAGAAGCCGGAGACCGCAGACTCCGGTGTTCTGATGATATCACATATCGGTCAATGCTGAATGCTGACGAATGCCGGCAATGCTCAGAGACGGGCTTACATTCTCATGTCGATCTTGACTTTGTCAAGAGCCATGAGGTAAGTGATCTCGTCGCCTTCTTTGATCTTGTCTTTGTATTCTTCCGGCAGCGGAATCTCGAAAGTGTTGAAGTCATCAAGATCCATTAACTGGACGACGTTTCCGGAGATGGTGACGACCTGTGCGTTCTTTCTTTCAACGATCGGAACGTAGATCTTGGTGGCAACGGAACCGACGATGGAGCGCTTCTGGTTGTCAAAAACACCGATGGCGTCGACTCTTGCTTTTGCGGCGCCGTGTTTTCCCGGCTTGGATTTGGAAATGCTTTTGATGATGCATGCTTCGTCGTCAATGATGACATATCTTCCTTCTTTAAGGTCTTTCATTTCAACTTGTTCTTTCATTAAAAACTCCTCCGCGGAGATGAGGGCCCGTACTGAAAACGTATACGGAAAAGCCCGTGTGAAATATGAAATAAGTAATTTGATAAAGATTCAGAATAAATGACGCCGGCAGCAGGGGCGCAACAGCGAAAAGACAGCCGCTCTCAAAAGCGACATCGGAAGACCACCTGAAACGGTTTTCCGGAGTCATTGATGATAATTTTCTGAAACCAAAGCAGTCTTCAATTAAGATGATACTATATAAACATTCTCTCAAAGCGTTTTTTCGGTACGGCGGCCGGAAACGGCGCGCTTCCGGAAAAGCCCGGGCCGCGCCGTCCGTGCCGGATAACGTGTTGTCATTCAGATTTCCGGAGAAGGGATGTACCCGTCATCTCAGGCGGCTGTTCCATGCCGAGGATCTCAAGGATCGTCGGCGCAAGATCGCAGAGGCGGCCGTCCGTGATGATCTTTTTAAGACCGTTCGGGGCATCATCATCGAGATTTGACGGATCAGCATAGATGAGCCGGACGGGGTTTGTCGTGTGCGCCGTGTGCGGTCCGCCGGTTTCAGGATTGATCATGCACTCGGCATTTCCGTGATCGGCCGTGATCAGGCAGACGCCGCCTGATTTTTCCGCAGCATCAACGACGCGGCCGACACATTCATCGACGGCTTCGACGGCTTTGACGGCGGCCGGAATGCTTCCGGTATGGCCGACCATATCCATGTTGGCGAAATTGACGATGATGACGTCATAAATGCCTTTTCCGATCTCGGAGACGAGTCTGTCGGCAACGAGGTAGGCGCTCATTTCCGGCTGAAGATCATAAGTCGCCACTTTCGGGGAAGGGATGAGGATCCTGTCTTCGCCGCCGGCGGGTTCTTCGACGCCGCCGTTGAAAAAGAACGTCACGTGGGCGTATTTTTCCGTTTCTGCGATGCGCAGCTGTTTTTTACCCGCTTTTGACAGGATCTCGTCGAGCGTGTTTTTAAGGTCTTTGGGCGGGTAGGCGACCGGCAGATTCATCGTTTCATCATATGTCGTCATGCAGACGAAATTGACCCGCACTGTTTTTTCTCTGACGAAGCCGTCAAAGTCAGGATCTGTCAGCGCTCTTGTCAGCTGGCGGGCCCGATCCGGCCTGAAATTGAAAAAGATGACACTGTCGCCGTCTCTGATCAGGCCTGCAGGCTTTCCGTTTTTCGTGATGACGATCGGGCGGATGAATTCGTCCGTTTCGCCGCCTTCGATCGATCTTTCAAGAGCGTCAAGAGCGCCTGAAAAGCCTTCTGCCTGAACGCCTGATCCGAGCGTCAGCGCATCGTAGGCTTTCTGCGTGCGGTCCCAGCGTCTGTCACGGTCCATGGCGTAATATCTGCCGGTCACGGAAGCCAGCTCGCCGCATCCTTCTTTTTTAAGGAAGTCGTCGAATTCTTTCAGATCGTTCCTGATCGTCAGGGGCGGCACGTCGCGGCCGTCTCCGAAGGCGTGGATGTATACTTCTGAAATGCCTTCCCTGTGCGCCAGCTTCACAAGGCCTTCCAGATGGAAAAGACTGCTGTGGACGCCGCCGTGAGAGAAAAGTCCCATCAGGTGGAGCGCATGTTCTTTGCCGGCGTCGCGGACGGCTTTGAGCAGGACGGGATTTGTGAAGAACGAACCGTCTTCGATCTCTTTGTCGATGAGTGTCAGATCCTGATAGACGATGCGGCCTGCGCCGATGTTCATATGGCCGACTTCGGAATTTCCCATCTGCCCTTCCGGCAGACCGACCGCCTTTCCGGAGGCTCTGTTGAGAGACCACGGATATTTTCTGATGAGGCCGTCCAGATTGGGCGTTTCGGCAAGTGTCACCGCATTTCCCGGGGACGGTTCGGCGTAGCCCCATCCGTCAAGGATCATGAGAATCACAGGTTTCGGAGTCATAATGCCGGAGACAAGGCGGGGAATATTAAAAAAAGTATGTAACATGATGAAAGATCATAGATCGGGTCTGAGAAAGAATCAGAAAAGGATCAGAAAAGGATCAGAAAAGGATCAGGAAAAGAGTCAGAAAAGGATCGGGAAAAGAATCAGAAAAGGATCAGGAAAAATCAGAAAGGAATCAGAAAAATGATCAGGAAAAGAAGATCGCCGGTTTATGAAACACGGAGAAAACAGAGATTCCCTGAACGTGTTACGGGTTCAGGGAATATGTTTTTCCGGTCATCAGACAGATTTTTTCAGCCTGCTGTCCCGATCATCCGGCTGAATCTGTCAGATGCATCCGGTCAGATGCATTCGGTCAGCTGCATCAGGTCAGTCTTCTTTTTCATTGCCGCTGCCGGCTTCGATGTCGAATGTCCTGTCTTTGAGCGGGAGATACTGCGCGGATTTGGCGAGAGATTTGTAAGCGGGACGGATGATCCTGCCGCCTGTGAGGAGTTCTTCGATGCGGTGGGCGCACCAGCCGGAGACTCTTGAGACGGAGAAGAGCGGCGTGAAGAGATCTTCGGGAATCCCGAGGGAGCGGTAGACGAATCCTGAATACAGGTCGACGTTGGCGCAGATGATCTTTCCGCGGCCTTTCATTTCATAGAAGACGTCCGGTGCCAGTCTTTCGATGGCTTCGAGGAGATGGAACTCGTCGCCCATGCCTTTGATCTGGGCCAGGCTGCGGGCGTTTTCGCGCAGGATGATCGCACGCGGGTCGGAGAGCGTGTAGACGGCGTGTCCCATGCCGTAGATCAGGCCTGATCCGTCACCTGCTTCCTTTCTCATGATCTTTTTCAGGAATTCCGTGATCTCGCGGTCGTCATACCAGTCTTTGACGCCTTCTTTGATGTAGCGGATCATCTCGTTGACCTTGGCATTGGCGCCGCCGTGGCGGGGTCCTTTGAGAGAGCCGATAGCGGCGGAGATAGCGGCGTAGGTATCGGTCCCGGAGGACGAGAGGACACGCGTCGTAAAAGCGGAATTGTTGCCGCCGCCGTGATCGGCATGGAGCATCAGACAGATGTCGAGGAGATGGGCTTCCTCGGGCGTGAACTGATGATCGGGCCGGAGCGCATAGAGGATTGCTTCGGCCGTCGAGTGGCTCCGGCAGATCGTGTAGTTGATCGATTGTTCGCCTTCTTTGAGCATTTTGGCCAGATAGGCGCTGATCATGAGCGAAGGCATGCGGGCAATGATCCGGATCGACTGTTTCATAACATTCTCAATAGACGTGTCTTCCGGAGAACTGTCGTAGGCATAAAGCGCCAGAACACCCCGCGCCATCATGTTCATGACATCGGGAGACGGTTTTCTCATGATGATGTCGCCGAGGAAATTCTCGGGCAGGTCGCGGCATCCGGCGATCGTTCTGTCAAAAAGGTCGAGCTGTTCTGCGGTCGGCAGATTCCCCATGAGAAGGAGCCAGACGACTTCTTCAAAGCCGTATCTGTTTTCAGCGACGCACGCATTGACGAGATCACAGATGTCGTAGCCGCGGTAGGTCAGCTCGCCTTCGACCGGGAAAAGATCGCCTTCGTCCAGGACATAGCCGTGGACGTTGCAGATATGAGTCAGTCCGGCGACGACGCCGCTGCCGTCCGGGTTTCTGAGACCGCGTTTCACATTGTAGCATTCATATTCCTGCGGTGTGATCCGGTTGTTTTTCAGATATTCGCCGCATAAAGATTTCAGAATCGCGGGTGAAATGTTGTATTCAGATTCCATGATCTTTTTGTCCTTGCATCCGCCCGGGAAAGAACAGCGCCGGAAACATATACGACAGACCCTTCGGCGGATGCGGTGATAGATGATAGGGATAGAAATGAGGGATAAAGAAATAAAGAAAACGAGGCCGGCCGGTCATGACCGGAATATATGAAGGCATATGATACACATATCAGTTATCAGATAACGGTCATCTCATGATTTAACACTTTTGCTGATCGGAGGAATAATAACCAATGATGTTAAAAAATTAACAGGAGAGATAACCCCCGCAGATATAATTCGTATGACAGCCGAGGTATAAAATCCTGTAATAACTGAGGGATATATAAGATCATATAAATGACCGTCCTGCGGCATCATTGCCAGAGGATGTCATGATAACTGCTGAAAAGCACATTGACGATGATGTCGATGATCATGGCGGAGAACATGATCCCGCGGTAATTCGAGCCGTTGACGAACAGTTTTCCGCCGAGGGCCGGTTCCGGGTTTTTGATGAAGCTGTAACATTTGCGGAGCATCCACAGGCCTGAGAGAAGGGCTGCCGCGAAATAGATCGGTCCGAGTTTTGCGCTGATGCCGATCGCCATCGACAGGATGATGCCGATGATCCAGATGATCATGATGAAAACGGATGTTTTGGGAATGCCGTACGTCACGGGAAGCGTCGGCGCGCCGCGGAGTTTATCGCCGACGACGTCGCGGCAGACGCCTGCGAGCGTGAATCCCCAGTCGGTCATGCAGATCATGAGACCGAAGAAGATCGCCGGGAGCGGCATGAAAAAGCCGGATGTCAGATATTCCGGCGGAATCCCTTCCGGGACCGGCACGAGAATGCCTGCCGGCACGAACGCCAGCCAGATGCCGATCGGGACAAGGCCGTAAGCGACGCCGACCGGCAGGAAGCTGAACGGCGTATTGCGCTTGAAGTACCAGGAATAGAGCGTGATCACGGCGACCGCGATGACAAGGACGGTAAAGGATTCAATGCTCAGCCAGGCAGAGATGAGCGCTGAGGTGACGGCGAGCACAGATGCGTAGATAATGGCCGATCTGCGGGAAACGACGCCTGCCGGCAGCGGTCTGTCGGGCAGATTGATCTCATCGATGTCGACGTCGAAGCAGTCGTTGAAAACGTAGGAACTGGTAATGGCGAAATAACCGCCGATCGTTGCCAGAAGGAACGGGATCAGAGGCGGGAATGACGGATCACCGGTCAGTGATGTCATGAAATAATAAGACAGCATGGCTGCCGACGCCGGGAGCGTTATATCCATAAAAGAGATCTCCGGACGCAGCATCCGAATGTATGCTTTGACGATTTCGCTGAGTGAACCTGCCATAAATATCAACTGCTGACAATTCAAGACGTGGCACAATGACACGCAAGATATATAAACCAATCTGAATCGGGAGACCTGATCTGCGTCAACCGTCATTGATAAACAGTCAAAAAAAGAGGACATGCGGGTGAGAAAAGACAGAGAATGAGGAGAGACAGAGCAGGATAAAAGACAGAGAATGAGGAGAGACAGAGCAGGATAAAAGACAGAGAATGAGGAGAGACAGAGCAGGATAAAAGACAGAGAATGAGGAGAGACAGAGCAGGATAAAAG
>JAGAEB010000128.1 GCA_017613335.1 Methanosarcinaceae archaeon | reverse complement strand
CCAACATGAAGACGTTCAACATGAAGACGTCCAACATGAAGACGTTCAACATGAAGACGTCCAACATGAAGACGTTCAACATGAAGACGTCCAACATGAAGACGTTCAACATGAAGACGTTCAACATGAAGACGCTCATGACGCTGTTTATTATCTCGGCATAGATGCAGGCGGCACATATACTGATGCCGTGATCATGAATGATGACAGATCCCGTGTCCTTTCCTTCGGATCTGCTCTGACGACATATCCCGATCCGATCGGCGGGATCTGCCGTGTTCTGGATATGCTCGACGCCGGTATGCTGAGCAGAGTCAGATCCGTATCTGTATCGACGACACTTGCGACGAACACAGTTCTTGAAAATACCGGCGCGCCCGTTGCGCTGATCCTCATCGGAGAATACGGGCTTCCGGAAAATGATGACATTCCTTACTGTATCCATGCCAGAGGGGGACACACCTGCGACGGCGATGAATACGAAGAACTTGATGCTGATGCCGTCAGACAATATGTCCTGTCTGTCAAAGATAAAGTCTCAGCCTTTGCCGTGTCATCTTTTTTCAGTATACGGAATCCTGATCACGAACTGCGGATCAAAAAGCTGATCATCGAACTGACAGGTTATCCCGTCGTCTGCGGACATGAATTGTCTCAGTCTCTCGGTGCTTATGAACGCGGCATCACGGCCTACCTCAATGCATCTCTGTTGCCGGTGACATGCTGTTTCACGGAATCCGTTCAGAATGAAATGAAAAGACGCGGCTCTCAGGCACGGATCAATGTTCTTCAGTGCAGCGGCTCTGTCAGAAATATCAATGAAGCAGTATACCGGCCGATCGAATCCGTCTTTTCGGGTCCTGCCGCAAGTCTTCTGGGCGCGTCGCATTTGTCCGGTCTTGATACATGCGTCATGATCGATGTCGGCGGCACGAGTACGGACGTTTCCATGATCCGTCAGGGCATCGCGCTGACAGATGATGACGGCGCAGTCGTCGGAAACAGGAAAACGAAAGTCACTGCTCTGAAAACAGAAACATCTGCCATGGGCGGCGACAGTCTGATCTGGATCAGCTCTCCTTCCGTTTCTTCTCCGGACAATCTGAAAAAGATCCGCATCGGTCCTCTCAAAGTGATCCCGATCTGCCGCGCCTCATCCGAATGGCCGGAGATCATCGGATCCGTCAGAACAAGGTGGTTCGCAGACCGTCTCCGTTTCAGCAGATACGTCCAGCCGGTGATCTTTTACATGAGAACGGCATCGCCCGAAAACATTTCGGAAACGCTCAGTCCGGATGCCTGCCGCATCTATGAGCGCATCGGCGACACCCCGACACCGCTGCCGGATATCCTCTGGGATATGAAATTCGTCCCGACAGAAGCGCTCGGCGAACTTGTTCAGAAAAAACTTGTCCGTCTCATCGGTCTGACACCGACGGATATCCTCCACGTTTCTCATGTTTTCAATGAATGGGATGCTGAAGCGTCAGAAGCGGTCGTTTCTCTGTTGGCTGAATTTGTTCAGCTGTCTCCGGAAGAGTTGTGCAGCCGCATCCGGCAGATGTTTGCCGAAAACATGGCCTGCGGGATCATCCATTTTCTCTGCGGGAACGTTACCCGCGAAGAGATCAGCCGTTTTCTTGAAAACAGCAATGTCCGGTTCAGGACAGATCTGCCTGTCGTCATGATCGGCGGTCCGGTCAAAGCCTACGCCGAAGACATCAAAAAATACCTCGATGCAGACATCATCGTCCCGCCGTACGCCGACATCGGAAATGCCGTCGGCGCATTGGCCGGAAAAGTCTCCAAAAGAGTCGAGATCAGCATCCGGATGTCATACAATGACTCGCGGTACAACATCCGGACAAAATCCGTCATTGTTCATGCGCCGGACGGAAGACGCATCTTCCCGACGATCAGCGAAGCAGTAAAGTATACTGAAGCCGCAGGAAAAGAAATGATCTATGATTATATGAGAAAAGCATCCGTCGATGACAGCGACGTCTCTTTCTCAGTCAGATCCGAAAGCATCACCGTCGACGGATCCGTTCCGATCTCAACAAAGTATATTTTCGAAGGCACGGCAGATCCGCGCTTCCGATATGTTTTTCACATGCACCCCGGATTTTTATGTATTCAGAGCGAAAAATATATAAATCGACGCGTTTATTCCCAAAACGTTTCCGGTTTACAGGTAAATTTCTGCATTGATCATTTTGACGCACTGTACTCTGTCATGTCCGCGCCGCATACCAAAAACAACTGTGCCGTTTGTCCGTGATTCCTATGAATGTGTTAAATGATATTGTCTGGTTTTCCAAAAAAAGAAGATCCATCATGCTTCTTCTGATCCGGGGACCGAAATCCGCAGAATGCATCATGAAAGAGCTGAACATGACTGCGCATAGTCTCTCCCCCGAGCTGAAGATACTCAGGGATGAAAACCTTGTCATTCAGACATCGGATCTCTGTGAATTAAGTCCTGTCGGCTTTATCATTGCCGAAAATATGAATCTGTTATTCAATACATTGGCCGTGATCAACAAAGACAGAGATTACTGGTCTGAAAGAGATCTCTCATGCATTCCGCCGGATCTCTGCGTACGCATCGGTGAACTCGGCGATTACCGGATCCTCGACTCAGGACAGGATTATCTGTTCGATCTTCCGGCCGAATTCACGGAAAATCTCAAAAGATCATCATCGATCAGATGCTTCCTGTCATACTATAATCCGGTATATGCGGACGTTTATTTCAATGAAGCCCTTTCAGGGAAAAACGTTCTCTTCATGTTCACCGGAAGCGTTTTCGACCGCATCAGAAACGAAAAGAAGGATGTCCTCTGCGATGTCATGGAAAAAAGATCCGTTTCAATACTTATCTGTCCGGATGACGATGATGCCAGACCGGCTTCCGTCTGCATCACAGACATCTTCGCTTATCTCTCACTGTTCCGCAGCAAAAATTCAAAAATTGTCAATGAATACGAAACACGCTGGATCATCAGCTTTGACAGGTCTGCTCTCGTATGGAACACTGAACTGTTCGATCATTATTCAAAAAGAGCCGAAAAGATCCTCTGAAGGCGATGACGACTTCGGCCGGCATCCTGAAAAAAAGAATGGGTCGGCTTTGCCGACCCCGGATCATCCCGTCAGGCTTTGAAACCGGCTTTCCTGACAGATTCCCTGATCTTTTCCGTATCCGTTTTCTCCGGGTCGTATTCAACGACCGCGGCTTTCTTTTCAAGGGACACGTCCGCTGAAATGCTGCCGTCAACAGACATGATCGATTTTCTGACTTTTTCTCTGCATTTTTCACAGGCCATGCCCTCTATCTGAATCGTTTCTGTTTTCATGATATTCCTCTGTTCCGTGCTTTTCTTATATTGACTGTTCTTCTGTTGATTGTTTTCTGTTGTCAGCTGTTCTTCTGTTGATTGTTTTCTGTTGTCAGCTGTTCTTCTGTTGATTTTTTTCTGTTGTCGGCTGTTCTTCTGTTGATTGTTTTCTTCTGTCGATCGTTTTCTTTTGTTGTCTGCTGATCTTCTGTCGCCTTGTTTTATGCTTTTTTTCTTCCTGCTTCCCTTGCAAAGATAAATTCACGCATGAGTTTCGTTGCAAGAAGCGCGGAATTTCCGAAATCATATTCCGGCGCGATCTCTACGATGTCGAATCCGATCGTTTTCGGTGCAAACACCCTCAATACCTCCCTGACTTCTCTCGGAGACAGGCCGAAAGGCTCCGGCGTTCCGAGGCCGGCGCAGTAGGCCGGATCAATGACATCCATATCAAGAGAAAGGTAGATCCTGTCTCCTTCGATCTTTTCTGAAACTTCTTTGATGATCTCTTTGATTCCTCTTTCATCGACATCGTCAGAAGTATAGAACGGTATGCCGTGTTCTTCCATGTAGTCCCATTCTTCTTCCGGACCGCTTCTGACACCGATCGTCACATATTTCGGCGTGACTTCTTCGATGATGTGTCTGGAAACACAGGCGTGGTTGTATTTGACACCTCTGAAATCGGTCCTCATGTCCAGATGCGCATCCAGAACGAGGAAAGTGATCCCTTCCGGATCTTTGCCTTCTTCCCTGTCCTTCCTTTCATAATAATCTCTGCAGGCTTTGACAGGCGCATAAGAAAGGGAATGTTCGCCGCCGAGCATGATCGGGAATTTTCCGTCATCAAGAAGCCCGGCGACTTCCTCATAAAGTTCGCTGAGCATATCGTCAGCAGATACCGGCGTATCCATATTTCCGGCATCGTGGACAAGAATGTCGGTCATGTCGGATCTGTGGTAGTAGTCATATGTTTCAAAATTCATGCAGGCTTTTCTCATTTCGTCAGGCGCCCAGCGGCTTCCGGCTCTGTACGAAGATGTACAGTCAAACGGGACGCCGAAAATAACATACTCTGCGTCTTCATACTCATAGACGGCATCATAAAACGAAGGTAATGAAAACACGATCTTCTCCCCGGTTCTGTCTTTCATGTCGGACGGACAGGATTTCTTTCCAACTGACGCGTTTCTTTTACTTATCGTTTACCCGGTCCGTTTCAGCGGCCGGTGTTTCAGCTTTCATGTTTCCGGCTGTCCTGTTTAAGCTTTCATGTTCCGGTTGTTTTTTTGAGCTTTCATATTTCCGGTTGTCGTTTTTTGAGCTTTCATGCTTCCAGTTGATGTTTTTAATCTTTCATGTCTCCTGTTGTCGTTTTTTGAGTTTTCCTGTTTTCAGCTGTCCTGTTTTCGTCTCTCATCCCGTCGCCCGGCAGACGTACGGGACGATTCCGCCTGTAAGCTGAGATCAGTCATATATTCTGAAACAGTTACTTACTGTCGAAATACCCCATTCTGTCCGTCAATCCGGATCGGACTATGGTCTGAATTATTTTATTCACAAACAAACATTAAAATATCCTTATATAGTTGCTGTCTGTAACTAATCCAAACTAAAACCGTTTCGACAAAAAACGATATATATTGTAAAAGTGATATCCTGATATCTTTAACGGATGCTGTGCAGGATTCTGCTTTACGGATCTCCGGATCGGCCGCCCGCCTGTCCGGACGGCCTGTCTGTTCCTGTCTGAGCATCATTCACTGATTTATCTGATTATTATCTGAGGTTCAAAAATGAATTCCCTTGTAGAAGATGCCCTTCGCCACACTGATGATGTCCGGCCGGATTATGATGATGCCGGAGACGATTATAACAAAGAACTGGAAGACATTATTAGTCAGCTGCAGACACATATCAAAGTTATCGGATGCGGCGGCGGCGGTTCCAACAGTATCCAGCGCATGCTTGAAGAAGGCATCAAAGGAACCGAACTTTTTGCTTTAAACACGGATGCTCAGCACCTTCTTAAGATCAAGACTAAAAACAAGCTCCTGATCGGCCGCAAAAAAACAAGAGGTCTCGGCGCAGGCAGTCTCCCGCAGGTCGGCGAAGATGCAGCCCTCGAAAGCGTTGATGATATCAGACACGTCGTCGAAGGCGCCGACATGGTCTTCGTGACAGCCGGTCTCGGCGGCGGAACCGGTACCGGATCCGCGCCGGTCGTTGCCGAAGCCGCCCGCGCCGCCGATGCGCTCACGATCGCCGTCGTCACACTGCCGTTCTCCGGCGAAGGAAATGTCAGGAGATCGAATGCAGAAGCCGGTCTTGAAAGACTGCGCACGGTCGCCGACACCGTCATCGTCATTCCGAACGACCGTCTGATCGAAATGGTCCCGAAACTGCCGATGCAGGCCGCCTTCAAAGTCTGCGACGAAGTCCTGACCCGCGCTGTCAAAGGCATCGCCGAATCCATTACTGAAGACGGTATCGTCAACGTCGACTTCGCAGATATCCGCACGATCATGCAGAACGGCGGTGTTGCCATGATCGGTCTCGGCGAAGCGGAAGGCGAAAACAAGGCCATCGACTCCATCCAGAAAGCTCTCAGAAGCCCGCTCCTTGAAGTCGACATCTCCGGTGCGACGTCTGCTCTCGTCAACGTTATCGGCGGTCCCGACATGACCATCGAAGAAGCTCAGATCGTCGTTCAGGAAGTCCACAACAGGATCGATCCCAACGCCCGCCTCATCTGGGGTGCGCGCATCGACCCGTCCCTCGAGAACAAGATCCGCACCATGATCATCGTCACCGGTGTCCGCTCATCACAGATCTACGGCCAGGGCGGTTCTCCGAACGTCTCAACGAGATACGGCATCGATTTCGTCTGAGTCTGAAAATGAAAGCCGGCAGATATATCCGGAAGACCGATTCCGGATATATTTATTCTGCTTTTTTCATAATTTGTTTTTCTGATTCTGTTTTTCATAATTTTTTCTGAACCCTTCCTTATTCTGCTTCTTTCTGATTCTGTGCCGTTGTTTTTATTCCTTTTTTCCTCTGTCCTGTCCTGATTTTCTGATCTTCCGGGTATCCGGAAAATCGAAAACTATTTCTATGATTATCTGTTTCATATGGCATACTTTTTTATGATTTTATGCCGGACAGCTGTGATGCTCACATCCTGTCGACGCTTCTCAGCACAATTTCATGAAAAGTGCCTGATCATTCCGGCCCCGGGATCTCCGCCGTATGCGGAAAACCGCCTGACCGGATTATCTTTGAAAACAGTTATGCCGTGCGGCCGGACGATCTTTCCGCGCTGTACGGATGCCTCTGCATCCCGAAATGCTGAATCGGGGCGCGAAGGCAGGTTTATTCGGATCCGAAGGAAGTGATTATTTTGTCAGAAGAAGGCAATACAACAAAAATTAACACTGGTGACCTGAAAGAGGGCGTGCAGAACATCGGTCCTGAGATCAGATCCTATCTGCGTGTTCTCAAACTGGCCAGAAAGCCGACCCGCAAAGAGTTCTTCATGATCGCAAAAGTTGCCGCAGCCGGTATCATCGCGATCGGTCTTTTCGGTTTCTTTGTCTATTTTGTAATGGATATTCTGCCGAAGATGGTGTAATACCATGGAACCTGAAAATGGGGAGGCCGACATCTACATCGTGACGACCACCAATAACAAGGAACAGGCCGTCGCCAAGAAGATGGCCCAGTTCTGCATAAACTACAACAGCGGTCACGAAAAAAAACTGGATGTCCGCGCCATTCTGGCTCCTGAAGAACTGAAAGGCTATATTCTCGTGGAAGCTGTCGGACAGGATGTCGTTGATACGCTGATCGAAAACGTTCCGTATGCAAAGTCCATGCTGAACGGCTGTTCATCGGTCAGTGAGATTGAACATTTCCTGAAACCCAAACCGGTCGCCGTCGGAATCACGGAAGGCTCTGTTATCGAGATCACTTCCGGACCGTTCAAAGGCGAGACCGCCCGTGTCAAAAGGCTGGGCTCCGGTCAGCACGGCGAAGAGATCACTGTCGAACTGTTTGATGCAGTCGTCCCGATCCCGATCACCATCCGCAGTGATATCGTCCGTATCGTCAAAAGAGAAGAATGATCATTCGAGAATGATCTTTCCGGATCATCAGAATGCCTTTGTTATGAATTCTTGTGACATCCTGACTTTTCGGGATTTTCTGCCGGGATATTTTCCGGCAGTCATATCCGGCCGTACTGCTGAGAAAAGTTTAAATGAATGAATCCATTTATTACGGAATCCGATTTACCTCATATAATCTCTATTCAAATTCGGTGATTTAATGACAAGTGTTGTTGAAGCATTAGTTTCCGGAGGAAAAGCGACTCCCGGACCGCCGCTGGGCCCTGCACTCGGTCCTCTCGGCATCAATATCAAACAGGTTATCGACCAGATTAACGAAAAAACCGCAGACTACAACGGTATGCAGGTTCCGATCAAAGTCATCGTCGACGACAACAAGAACGTCACGATCGAAGTCGGTGTCCCGCCGACATCCGCTCTCGTCCTGCAGGAAGCCGGCATCCAGAAAGGTTCCGGCAGACCGAACACCGAAAAAGTCGGAAACATTACCGTTCAGCAGGCCGCCAAGATCGCACGCATGAAGAAAGATGATCTTCTTGCCTACGAACTCAAGACCGGTATCAAAGAAGTTACCGGTACCGCCGTGACCTGCGGTGTGACCGTTGAAGGCATGGACGCCCGCGACTTCCAGAAAAAGGTTGACAACGGCGACTATGACGACATTCTCGCAAACGAAGAATGGTAAAACAGTTAACAGATCAGAAACGGATGAATCTTTCAGATTCATCCTTTTTTTTGGTCTCCTTTCGGTCCTCAGCCCGCCGGGATCTCTCCGGCCCGTATCGTCTGCTGTTTTCTGTTCTGTTTTTTGTGTTGTTTTTTCTGTTGTTTTTTCTGTTGTTTTTTCTGTTCTGTTTTTTTGCTGTTTTTTTGCTGTTTTTTTGTTTTCTTTTTGTG
>JAGAEB010000127.1 GCA_017613335.1 Methanosarcinaceae archaeon | reverse complement strand
GACTTCACTTTGTGACTTCACTTTGTGACTTCACTTTGTGACTTCACTTTGTGACTTCACTTTGTGACTTCACTTTGTGACTTCACTTGTGACTTCACTTTGTGACTTCACTTTGTGACTTCACTTTGTGACTTCACTTTGTTTGTGCGTCTGCTTATCGTGTTATCCTGTTCTCTTCCGTTTGCTCTCTTTCTGAAACTGCGGCCTGCGACAGATTCTTAAACTGATCGCCTTTATTCTCTCTGATTTTGATCGTCTTCCGATCATTATTCCGTCATATGTATGTGGTTTTATGGCTCCGGCATCCCGTCATTTCAATACAGCTGAAGGACAGGCTCTTTTTTCAGGGCTTCCTGTTCCTGTCTTTTCCCGCGAAGCTTTCCTCAAAGCGGAAAAAATCCCGGAAAATTTCATCCTTGACAGATCCGCATCAGATGCGGCCGTTTACGACCGCCTGAAAGAACTGACCGGGGCATCAAAGATCTTCCGGCTTTCCGCTTTTGTCACATTCGACGGGCGGACCGTTTTTCTGGCTTCATCGGGACCGGATGAGATGACGGATACGGATGATTTCCTTTTCTGCGCCCGGAGATCCGCCGGGATCATCAAGGCGCTCGGCCATCCCGTCGACATCGGCATCCTCTCAGGCGGCCGCATGGGCGACATCGGCAGATGCAGCAAAACGGACGAAACGATCTATCGCGGCATGGAACTTGAAAAGATCCTTCAGAAAGAAGGCTATGCCGCCATCCATCATTCCATTCTTATCGAAGACGCCGTCAAGGTTTCCGATCTCCTGATCTCTCCGGACAGCCTTTCAGGGGAAATGATCGTCCACGCCGTCGCCGGCGTCGGGCGCGGGAGAGAACTCGGAAACGTTCTCCTGTTCATGAAACCCGAAGACCGCATTTCCGCAGCATCCGGAAACGAAACGGCCGGACACGGAACACCGGATTCCTGCGCCGGAAAGGAAAAAATGATGTGCGTGGTCGCGATCCTGACGGAAAATGCCGATATGAACGATATTTCCGGATTTTCACAGGCCCTTCAGGAGGCCTTTACAAAAGATTCATTATGATCTGTATGATCATGTATGGTCGCGCTGTGTGGTCACGCTGTGTGGTCACGCTGTATGGTCACGCTGTGTGGTCACGCTGTGTGGTCACGCTGTATGGTCATACAGACTCAGTTTCCGCTGAAATCAGGATCATGATGTCAGAAAGAGGCACAATCATGGATGACAGACAAAATACGACAACCCGCGCAGATCCGGCCGGCAATCCCGCAGCCGGACGCACAGGATCCGCAGAGACCGAAAACATTCGCCCGGGAACCCGTTCCGGAAGAAGAAGCGGATCCGGTCCGGCCAGGCCGTCCGATGCATCCGGCACATCCGGAAGCGGACCTGATGCCGGCATCTTCCGCCTCATTTCCGACAGCTTCATCGCTTTTGCGCACAGGCCGTTTCCGATCATCCCGGCCGTTCTCGAAAGTCTGTCTGTCGCCTGCGTTACACTGGCCTTCCTGTTTGCTTTCGCGAATTTTTCCGTATTTTCGTTTTTCGATACATTCCGGGACGTGACGCTCAGAAGCATGCTCTCGTTCGATTTCCTGGTCCTTACCGCCAGATTCATCATCGATAACATCGTCGCTCTTTCCTGCCTCATTGTCTGTTACATGACGGTGAGACTCTTCATGTCATCCATTTTCTTTTCCGGCATGATCCGCTCCTGTCTCGATATCTACCGCGGCGAAAAAGACGGCCGGACGGGCTTTTCTCTCATCGGCTGCCTCTTCGCATCACCCGTCAGAGTTTTCACTTTCCGGCTGATGCGTTTCCTGCTCATCGGCATCTCTTTCATTCTTCTGATACCCGCGATCTACATCATCGGATACCGGGAACTTTCCGTTCTGAATGCTTTCCTCACGCTCGTCCTGATCATCCTGCCGGTCCCGATCATTCTCATCTGGTACCTGATCATCGATTACAATCTGTATCTCGGCTCCTACGCGATCGTCATCGACGGCGCTTTTCCGACAACGGCCGCCTTCCGCAGCCGCGCCGTCATGAAAAAGCATTTCCTGAAATACACGACATTCTACCTCATATCCAAGATCCTGTCCGTCGGATTTTTCCTCATCTCCTTCACCGGATCCGCCGCCGGCCTGTCTTTCCTGGTCACGCTCATATCCGTTTTCCTCGTCCGGCCGTATTTTGCTTTCCTGCTCGTCAGATTCTACGGCGGATCATCCGAAAAAGAAAATGTCCGGCAGATCTTCCGTGCCGGGAACGGCTCGTGAAGCCGGAGACATCCTGATTTCATGCATTCCGAATGAATTATATAATGAAAATGCTCTATGACCTGCCATGCAAGTGCCTACGCCGGAAGATCTGAAAAGAAGACGGATCGAGCTCGGACTGACTCAAAGTGAACTGGCCCGCCGGGCCGGGGTCAGCCAGCCGCTGATCGCCCGCATCGAGCTCGGGGATGTCGACCCCAGGCTCTCAACGGTCTCCAGAATATGCAGCGCGTTCGATGCCGCCGAAAAGGAACAGCAGCTTCCGGTCTGTGACATCATCAGCTCAACTGTCATTTCCGTCCGTCCGGGACAGTCCGTCGAAGAAGCCGTCTCCATCATGAACAGATACGGCTTTTCACAGCTTCCCGTGATCGAAAACGGCCTTCCGGTCGGAAGCATCTCCGAAGACCTGATCGTCAGATCCATCGCCGGGAACAAACATGTGGCGCATATGGTCGTCTCCGATCTGATGGCCGAATCTTTCCCGACGGTCCCCCGGACGACGCCCGTCCCGGTCGTTTCACGCATCCTTGAAAGAAGTCCCGCTGTCCTCGTTCTGGAAAAAGGGATCGTGATCGGCGTCATCACGAAAAGCGACATCATGAAGATCATCCGCGAATGACGGAAAAGATGCGGCTCTCTGCGGGATCTGCTTTTTCCGCTCCGGATCTACGTCTGTGATTTTCCGGACACGGCCGTTGCATTCTGTCTTTTTCAGGATTATTGCTGTTTTTCGCCCGTTTCATTTTTCCGGATCTTTTATGTTCAGGGGCGCTTCCGGCATTTGAATATCTGTTTTCTCTGTCTGTCATTCTCCGTCACATCTCGTCACATCTGTCCGGGCTTACATATTATACTACATACATCTGCCGGCAGATACAACGACAGATGCAACTCAAATGACCGCGTCCGGCATATCTGCGTTTCGCATACGATCACATGAAATTCATGCCTGTCGGATCTTTCTCTTCGTCTGAAATTCTTTGACGCTTTCATACAGCCCCTTTTCATCCGAAATTCATTGACGCGGTATTCTCCCGTCTGAAATATATGCGCGCCGGATTTTTCGTGCCGCACTTTTCATCAAATTTCTGCGTTCTGTCTCTCCGGCCCGGTCCGGAACCGGCCGCTCCCGGGCACAGACACGATCAAAAAATTTGCTCAAAGCACAGGGCGGCTTGTTGTCATGTTCATTGTTCTGTTCATTGTCCTGCCTGATCAGTACTGCCATTTTTCGGATACTCTACAGAAAATTTTAACAGAAATGCGGATTTAATCAGAGTCGGCAGACCTCAACTTCTCTTTTTTTGAAACCTTTGTGTATTTCCTGCCATAGGAGATTCCTGCGGGTCAGTTGTAATTTTTACAACAGATTGTAAAAATTATAAAGTCTTTAAAAAATGTCATGCCTTTTCTATCTTTCAACACCTTTGAATATTTTCATACTCACTAAGTATATATGCAAAAAAAGACATTTTAAAATCGTGGTTCAGTAAGACAGAAAAGGAGAAATCCGGGTCTTTTCTGCCCTTTTGAGGCAGAATTCCGATCATCGTGTCATGATGATTTCCATGCTGATTTTTTGATCAGCCGGAATCATTGTGATCTGCGGTCATCTGATTCAGAGATCTCCCGATCAGTGGGGTTAATTTGATCATTGTTTTGTTGAACCCGGTTATGGAGGAATTATATAATGGCAGACTATTTCGCAGAAATTGCTGAACTTCTCGGCAAACAGAAAGTTAACGACACCGATGCAAAATGCAAAGAAGCACTCGCAGCAGGCATTGCACCGCTCGACATCATCCAGAAAGGCCTCGCAGAAGGCATGAAGTCTGTCGGCGACAGATTCCAGGCCGGCGAACTCTTCCTTCCGCAGATCATGATGTCCGCAAAAGCAATGAACAAAGCAATGGAAACCCTTGAGCCGCTCCTGAAAGGCGACAACTCTGCATCCGCAGGCTACGTTATCTCCTTCGTCCAGGAAGGCGACATCCACGACATCGGCAACAGACTGGTCTCCACCATGGTCGGCGCAAACGGCTTTACCGTCAAAGTCCTCGGTACTGACGTCCCGAACGAGACCGTCGTTGAAGAAGCAGCAAAAGCAGAAGCTGACAAACTCCTCATTGTCGGTTCCGCACTGATGACCACCTCCATGCTCGGTCAGAAAGACCTCATGAGACTCATCAACGAAGCAGGCATCAGAGGAAAAGTCAAATGCATGTTCGGCGGTGCACCGGTCACCAACGAATGGATCGCAGAAATCGGTGCAGACGGCACTGCTGAAAACGCATCCGCCGCAGTCGACATGGCAAAGAAACTCATGTGCTAAATTTTTTGGGGATGAACTTAAATGACTTACAGAAAATCTATGGATATCTACGAATTCTATGACCGCGCAAAAGTCGGAGAAAAATGCACTCAGGATGAATGGGACTTAGAAAGAATCCCGATGGCAGCAATGGAACTCAAGGACAAATACAACCTTGACTTCAAAGGCGAATTCATTCCGACCGACAAAGACATGATGGAGAAACTCTTCAACGCAGGTATCGAGATGCTCCTCAACTGCGGTATCTTCGTCACCGACTTCGGAAGAGTTGTCAAATTCACCGAAGACGAAATCTGGGAATCCATCAACAACCCGCAGTACAAATTCACCCTCGGTACCGGCAGAGACGCAGTCGAAGTCGCCAAGAGAGGCGTCGCCGACAAGAAGAAGCCGATCATCCAGGGCGGTCCGACCGGTTCCCCGATCAGCGAAGAAATGTTCGTTCCGGTCCACATGAGCTACGCCCAGGAAAAGGAAGTCGACACCATCGTCAACGGTGTCATGACCACCATCCGCGGAAAGCCGCCGGTCCCGAAAACCCCGTACGAGATCCTCGCAGCAAAATCCGAGACCAGACTCATCAAGAACGCAGCAGCAATGTGCGGCAGACCGGGCATGGCAGTCTAGGGTCCGGAAACCTCCCTTTCTGCACAGGGTAACATCTCCGCTGACTGCGAAGGCGGCATGATCCCGTCCGACAGCCACGAAGTTTCCCAGCTGAACGAACTCAAGATCGACCTTGAAGCAGTTTCCGTTATCGGCCACTACCACGCAAACAGCGACATCATCATGGACGAACAGATGCCGATCTTCGGCGGTTACGCCGGCGGTCTCGAAGAGACTGCAATCGTCGACATTGCAACCCACATCAACGCATTCCTCATGTCCGGCGCAAGCTGGCACCTCGACGGCCCGGTCCACATCAGATGGGGTTCCACCAACACCAGAGATGCTCTGACCATCGCCGGCTGGACCATGGCAACCATCACCACGTTCACCGACTTCCTCGCAGGTAACCAGTACTACCCGTGCGCAGGCCCGTGCACTGAGATGTGCTTCCTCGAACTCGCTTCCCAGTCCATCACCGATACCGCATCCGGCCGTAACATCCTCTCCGGTGTTGCATCCGCGAAAGGTGTCAAGACTGACAAGACCACCGGTATGGAAGCCCGCATGATGGGTGAAGTCGCAAGAGCAACCTGCGGCGTCGACATCCCGACCATCAACGGCATCCTCGACAAACTCGTCGGCAGCTTCGAGAAGAACTACGCCACCGCACCGGAAGGCAAGATGTTCCAGGAATGCTACGACGTCAAGACCATCACCCCGACTGAAGAACACGTCAAAGTCTACGAGCAGGCAAGAGCCAAACTCGAAGGCTTCGGTCTCGTCTTCTGAACGTGAAACGCAAAACAATGATCACTCCTGTCAAACCCGGGGTTCCCCCGGGTCTGACAGGTTTTCCGGGAGCCTTATGGTCTTCCGGATCGTTCTTTGTTTTTTTATTCCTGTATCATTCTTTTCATATTCTTACTTTGTATTCTCATTACCGTCCGTCATTCTGTGTCATCACCATGCTCAAAACGGTTTCGTGCGGGAGTTTTCTCCGGAAGTCCGGAGGATCGGGTTTCCCGTCACTGAAGAGGCACAATGTGCCTGGCTGTCCTCATGATCTTAGTGGTTTTCGGGTCATGCAGGATAATATGTAATTTGTGGTCCAAATATTTCCGTCTCTGTAATGTGTCAGACAGTCGGAAAGAACATTGTCTTTGCGGTTGAGTTTATTGTGTATCTGATTTATCTGTTCAGATCAGTATGTGAAGATCATAAGGTTGCCTGTGTCAGGATTCCTCAGGCTGTTTCTGAAGGATTCTGAAACGATGTCCGTTTTTTCCGGACTCCTGATCAGGCAAGGGCTGTACCGTGTTGTGTTTCATGCGTTTCATGCCGCCGGTAATGAGACCGGTCCTTAATGATATCTCGGCTTATTGCCATTGTTCTTTTTTGCTGTTTTTATACGGTACAGAGTCTTTGGATTGTGGTATCTGAATGATTTTTATAAATCAGTGAGATTTTCGTATCGATGATACTGTGTTTGTTCAGACTCATTTTAGTGTCCCGGTCCGGATCTTTTGGATCATTGGAGGTATCGCATATGGAAACAATTGCTTATGTTAATTTTGGCATTCTCATTTTGGGTTTGATCATTATTGCTTATCTCCTCTTTGATGCTGCAAAAGTTATGAAAGGAGCTGAGTGACATGGCAGATGAACTCGAAGCAAAACTGAGGCCATATCACGTATGGGCTCTCGGTGTCGGTATCGTTCTTGTCGGCGAGTACATGGGTTGGAACTTCGGTATCGCAAAAGGCGGTATTCTCGGTGCCCTTCTCGCCATGATCGTTGCCGGATGTCTTTACATCATTATCGCTCTTTGTGCCAGTGAACTCGGCGCAGCAACAAAGATGGCCGGCGGCCCGTATGACTGGGTCCGTCTGTTCGTCGGTCCGGGCGCAGCCGCGATCGTCGGTCTTGCCTCATATATGGAATATATGTGTCTGGAAGCTTCCGATGCAATCGTCGTCGGTGCTGTCCTGGAAGAAATCTTCAATGCCTACAACCTGGGACTTGTCGTCAACGACATGTTTGCAAAAGTCGTTGCCGTTCTCGTTGTTGCAATTCTCACATTTATCAACTACCGCGGCGCTGTCGCAGCTCTGACGCTCAACTTCATCATGACTGCGATCGCAGCTGTTGCAATCGTGATCTTCTTTATCTGCGGTGTTACCGGAACCGGTGTCACCCTCAACCCGATGGATGTCTTCACAGGCTCCACCCAGAGCTGGGGTCTGATCGGTATCTTTGCCGCCCTCCAGTTCGGTCCCTGGTTCTATCTGGGTATCGAAGGTGCGGCCATGTGCGCAGAAGAATGTAAGAGACCGACAAGAGCCGTCCCGCTCGGTCAGCAGGCAGGTATGATCACCCTCCTTCTGATGGCCGGTCTGACACTCTTCCTCTGTGCCAACCTCGTTGACATCGAGACACTCGGTGCAACCGACTACCCGCTCTTTGATGCAGCCCTCGTGACGAAAGGAACGACGGTCGGCTCCATCATCATCTTCCTGCTGGCTATCGGTACACTTCTGACCTGTATCTCCAGTGCAAACGGTTGTGTCAACGACTCTTCCCGTGCCTGGATGGCCCTCGGCAGAGACGGTTTCATCACCGAATGGTTCGCAGAGACCCACCCGAAATACAAGACACCGTACAGAGCAATCCTCTTCACCATGCCGGTCGCAATCGGTCTGGCATTCCTCGGTGAACTGAACATCTCTGTTTCTCTGTCCATCTGTTCCGGTCTGGTGTGCTACATCCTTATTCCGTTCGCCCTCATCCGCTTCAGAAAGCTGTACCCGAACAGCAGGATTGACGGAACACCTGACGAAGTCAAAGTCAGACCTTACAAGAGCCCGCTCCAGCCGGTCATTGCCCTTATCGCCATTGCGCTGACAATGATCACCATGTCCACGTTCTACTTCGGTTACCTGCACTACCTGATCCTGTCCCTGGCATTCTACATTGCCGCGTACATCTACTTCTCCTGGAGGTACAACAAGATCAAAGCAAGCAAAGAGACGTTCAGCTGGAATGCAAAGCTGGGATGGCCTGACCCTGAAGGAGGTAATTAATCATGGTAGACGAAGCAAAATACAAGAAGTGGTTCATGCTTGACGTCCTGCTGGTCTTCGGCATGTGGCTTTTCCTGGTCATCAGTGAGTCTTTCGTCGTCTTCTCCGTCCTGAAAGACATTCTCAACGGCGGTGAAAGCGTTCTGACAGACAACCCGTGGCTGTTAGGCATCTACGGCTTCTTCATTCTCCTGATGTTCGTTGTTGAAGGACTGGGCTGCCTGAACGTTCAGAAGTCCATCAAAGCTCACATGTATGAGCTGACGTACTATGACTGAGGTGTTAAATATGGCAAATGAACCCGCAAAGAAGCAGTCTCTCTTCGCCAAAGTTGTCGATATTCTCGCCATCTTTG
>JAGAEB010000126.1 GCA_017613335.1 Methanosarcinaceae archaeon | reverse complement strand
GATTTGGTAGCATTTGTACTGTCGGGGAACAACGACAGACACAAAGGAGTAAACATCATGAAAGGATTTGCAATGCTTCATATCGGCGAAGCCGGCTGGATCGAAAAGGAACGCCCGGAATGCGGACCCATGGACGCTATCTGTAAACCGCTGGCCATCGCAATCTGCACCTCAGACATTCACACCGTTTACGAGGGCGGCGTCGGTGAGCGCCACAACATGATCCTCGGACACGAATGCTGTGCAGAAGTCGTCGAAGTCGGCGCTCTTGTCAAAGACTTCAAACCGGGAGACAGAGTTCTCGTTCCGGCAATCACTCCGGACTGGAATTCCCTTGAAGCCCAGGCAGGATTCTCCATGCACTCCGGCGGCATGCTTGCCGGCTGGAAATTCTCCAACTTCAAAGACGGTGTTTTCGGAGAATTCTTCCATGTGAACGATGCAGACGGCAACCTGGCACTCCTGCCGGAAGGTGTGAGCCTTGAAGATGCCTGCATGCTCTCAGACATGGTCCCGACCGGTTTCCACGCAGTCGAGCAGGCAGACGTTCAGTTCGGTGACACTGTCCTCGTCGTCGGTATCGGCCCTGTCGGTCTGATGGCCGTTGCAGGTGCAGCCCTCCGCGGTGCTGCCCGCATCATCGCTGTCGGTACCCGCCCGGTCTGTGTTGAAGCAGCAAAGAAATACGGCGCAACTGACTTCATCAGCTACAAAGACGGCACGCTCTACGACCAGGTCATGAAACTGACGAACGGAAAAGGCGTCGACAAGGCCTGTGTTGCCGGCGGAACCGTTGACACTTTCGAAGATGTCATGAAATGCCTGAAACCCGGAGGAAGAATCGGAAACGTCAACTACCTCGGAAAAGGCGACTACATCAAGATCCCGCGTGTCGAATGGGGAGCAGGCATGGGTCACAAAGTCCTCAGCGGCGGCCTGATGCCGGGCGGACGCCTGCGCATGGAGAAACTCGGTGCACTCGTTGCATCCGGAAAACTCGATGTCTCACCGCTTTCCACTCACGTCTTCCACGGCTGGGAACACACCCCTGAAGCACTCGAGATGATGAGAAACAAAGCGCCGGATCTGATCAAGCCGGTCATCATCATTGAAGAATGAGACTGTCTGCAGAAATGCAGATACGTGACAGAACAGCAAACTAAAAATGATGTCCGGTCCGGAATCCGACGGATTTCCGGACCCCGATGCCGGGAGATATTCCGCTGAAAATGTCTCCCGGCCATATCGTTTTCTGAAAAACGGAAAAATGATCCGGAAGTTCTGAAAGACCCGGACAACGGTCAAAAACGAAGACAGAAACACGGATCAGAGTGATCAGTCAGGAAAAGATACGATGAAGATTTTGATCGTTTCAGGCTTTCTCGGCGCCGGAAAGACAACTTTTATTCAGGCCATGACAGAGATAACAGGCCGCGATTTTGCCGTCTATGAAAATGAATATGCCGGCGCAGGCATTGATACGAAACGTCTGGAAGAAAACCCGGAACTGAGCGTCTGGGAGTCCACGGAGAACTGTGTCTGCTGCAGCGGAAAAGCAGATTTTGCGGAAGCCGTTCTGACGATATCGAATTCCATCGATCCGGAATATCTCATCGTTGAGCCGACAGGCGTTGCAAAACTCAGCAATATCCTGGAAAATATAAGGAAGATCCAGTATGAGAGGATCACGCTCCTGAAGCCTGTCTCAATTATCGATTTTACGAATTATTATAACGGTAAGGTTCTTTACCCCGACATTTCCGAAGATCAGGTCAGGACGGCATCAGTCATTGTTTTTTCAAAAACGGAAAATGCCCTTCCTGAAGAACTTGAAGCTCTGCAGAAAGACATCAGGAAACTGAATCCTGACGCGGAATTCGTTACCGGCCCATATGAAGATCTCGGAAAGGACTGGTTCATGAGAGTGCTTGAAAACAGACTCGATCAGGAACCGGTAAATGATACGCCGTCCGGATCTCCTTCATCGCCGGAAACGTCTGCCGGTCAGGCCGGAAACAATCCCGGGACGTCAGAGACATCTCTTCCGGAAAGCATCACGCTTGTCAGCGCATCCCTGCCCTCGCCGACGCATCTCATCGGTCTTCTCGACATGATCGTCTTCGGACAGTTCGGCGACATCGTCCGCGCCAAAGGAAGCATCCCCTGCGGCAAAGAATGGATCCGTTTTGATCTTGTCGGCGGTTCCTGGATCATGACGGGCGATGAGCCGTGTGAAAAAGCGGAATGCGTCTTCATCGGGAAGAACATCAGCGGAAAAGAGATCCGCTCGATCCTCCGGGAAAACATGATCCGGCTTTGAGAAGGCTGTATCGCCGGGCCATTAAGAACATTATTATATATTGAATATCAATACTGCATACGCCGGCATTTTCCGATTTTAAAGTCATCCGGTCAGGCAGGATTCATGCCTGCCTGATACATCATGACAGCGGTGCGTGTGACCATGTTCAGAATAAAAACGATGTTGGAGGCAGCAGAGCTTATCATACTGCCGTACCAGTATTTGATATATATGTGGATATTCGGTGATGTGATCCGGATATCTTTTGCCCGTTCAGCCACAATGGGAGAAGCACTTTATGGTATGGTCGGTCTGATCGAAAAATTGATTTTTTATCCTGTAATGACAGGTGTATTGATCGGATCGGTCATCATATATTTTGCAGTTTCTCATAAACACAGACTGAAAAAAAAGATTCTGTTCAGAGGGGCAAGCTTTGCATTATGTGTTTCAGTGATGATGCTCAGCATTGTGACTGTTTACGGGAACATGGATATGCGCCTGCTCATGACTCTGATCTATACATTTCCTTTTTTGCTTTTGTTTTACGCATATGTACTGTTTTCGGAAAATCCTGAAAGACCTGACAGATTCACAAAATACATGATCGCCTTAACGGGTATCCTGTTTCTGATCCTGTCTGTATGGGAGCTTTTTTCAGGAATGAAGCCCGTTGCACTGATCTGCCTTATTCTTTACGGCGTTTATTTTGCCGGCTGTCTGATTGTGAAAATGCCTTTGCTGAGCGTGCGTCTGTTTTCATGGACGGTGTTTCTGCCGACGCAGATTCTGTGGATTCAGGCCATATTGGTGAGTCTGACCCGTCATAACGAGTTAATGACGGGAGGAATGTTCTGATGACATCAATGAGCGACAAAAAAAGAATGGAAAGGTATGATCCTGTCCGGATCCCGCAGATCCGTTTTTTTCGGATCTGCGGGTGTGCATGGAACCGGCCGCCGGATCTGCTCAGCAGATCTCTGAGCCGACTTTCATGTCTTTGTCGGGCGTGAGGAGGGAAACGTTTCCTTCGCCGTCATCGGAGGCGAGGATCATTCCCCGGGAAACGACGCCGCAGAGTTTGGCGG
>JAGAEB010000125.1 GCA_017613335.1 Methanosarcinaceae archaeon | reverse complement strand
TTTCTTTTTTCAGGAACACCATCCCGATTTTTCCGGTCCGGCTGTCCTGATCTTCTTTTTTGCGATCATCAGTGAATCAGTTTTCTGACCAGATCTTCTGAATTTGAAAACGCCTGACGGGCCTGTTCCGTCGAAAGGCCTGCGCCTCTCAGGACTCTTTCGGCTTCTTCGATATCGATCATATTTTCCGGCTGATGCGTATCCGTGTTGCAGACAATGCGTGCGCCTGCGGCTGTCGCGACTTTTGCGACATGGCCGTTCGTTCTGTTGTGGCCGCCGCGGGCCGTGATCTCGATGCAGGTGCCGTTTTCAGCTGCCAGGGCTGCTTCGTCTTCCGTCAGGAAGCCCGGGTGCGCGAGGATATCGACGAATTCTGCTTCAATTGCGGCCAGATTCGTTCCGGGGTCGACCGGCTCGACGGGTGTCTCCCCATGGACGACGACGATCTCTGCACCGGCTTCTTTGGCCAGGCGCGCCAGCCTGTCTATCTTGGACGGCGGCACATGCGTGATCTCGATGCCTGCCAGAACTTCGATATCCCAGTCCTCGCTGAGCGACTTTGCTCTCAGGAGACTGCTGATGATGTGTTCGTAATTCGTAAAATCGGCGTGATCCGTCATAGCGATCGCCCGATGGCCCATCACATAGGCACGGCGGACATGTTCTGACGGGATCAGCTCACCGTCACTGAAAAGTGTGTGTGTGTGAAGATCGATCATTCCTTTCATAGACCATACCTCCTGAACTGAAATTTTATTTTTTTCAGACATCCTTTTTTTCAGATATCCTTTTTTCAGATATCCTTTTTTCAGACATCCTTTTTTTCAGATATCCTCTTTTTTCCGATATCCTTTCCTTTTTTCAGATATCCTCTTTTTTCCGATATCCTTTCCTTTTTTCAGATGTCCTTTTCATTTCTGCGGTGCAGTTTGAGATTTTCATCCAGAATCTTCATCGCGCAGAGATTTCCGCACATGGAACAGGCTTCTGAGACAGTCCGGCGGCTTTCGCGGATGCAGCGGGCGCGATCGCCGTCGATCGCGAGGCTGTATTGTTTTTCCCAGTCAAGTCTTTTGCGGGCTTCTCCCATGGCGTTGTCGCGTTCATATGCTCTTTCCTTCGGGCCTTCTTTCGTCAGATCGGCGGCGTGCGCGGCGATCTGTGCGATGAGCATGCCTTCTCTGATGTCGTCTTCCGTCGGGAGCGCCAGATGCTCCGACGGGCTGACCATGCAGAGAAAATCCGCGCCCGACATGCCGGCCAGCGTTCCGCCGATCGCGGACGTGATGTGGTCGAACCCGGGCGCGATATCCGTGACAAGCGGGCCTAAAAGATAAAGCGGCGCCTGATGCGTTGTTTCTTTGATGAAACGGACGCTCGTTTCGATCTTGTCTGCAGCCATATGGCCGGGCCCTTCAACGAACGTCTGGACATGCGCCTTGCGGGCGCGCCGGACAAGTTCGCCCAGAACGAGGACTTCCTCGAACATCGGCGCATCCGCCGCATCATGGATGCATCCGGGCCGCATGCCGTCTCCGAGACTGAGCGTCATATCATATTCGCGGGCAATCTCGAGAAGATAATCAAATTCCTGATAGAACGGATTCTCCGCCTCGTTGTGGATCATCCAGGCAACAGAAAAAGAACCGCCGCGGCTGACAACATCACAGATCCTGTCGCTTTTGATGAGCTTTTCAGCCGTATTTTTATTGATGCCGGCATGGACCGTGATGAAATCAACGCCCTGCTTTCCGTGCTTCCTGACGGCTCTGAACATATCATCAGCCGTCATTTCAACAACAGCAGGCGCTGTCGCCGCCGCGTCATAGAGCGGAACGGTCCCGACAGGCACGGAAACGCTTTTCAGGATCATTTCACGGATCCTGTCAAGGTCGCCGCCGGTCGACAGATCCATGACGGCCGATGCACCGTATTTTTCCGCCGCGAGAGCTTTTCTGACTTCATCTTCAGGATCGATATAATCACGTGACGTGCCGACATTGGCGTTGATCTTCGTCCTCATGTACCGGCCGATCCCGACCGGGCTTGTTTTCCTGTTCACGTTTTTCGCGATCGTGACAAGGCCTTTTGCGACAAGGGCGCAGAGTTTCCTCTCATCCGTTCCCTCATCGGCGGCAACCGCGCGGATCTCCTCCGTCACGATCCCTTTTGATGCGTCATCCATTAATGTCATTTGATATACAACCCGGCTCCGTCTTTTCCGCGGAGATTATCGTTTGTTTGAAAATGTGTCACAAAAGAATTCAACAAATAAAGAATTTTACACGCCGGGCGTGAAGACGTTTCTGATGATATTTCTCAGTATCCGCCGGATCCCGTCAAGGATCTTACTGAAAAATCCGTCGTTTCCGGAATTCTTCACAACAGCCGTCATATTTCCTGACGGCTGTCCGGCATCTTCCGTCGTATCAGGCATCTCCGTGACAGTTTCTGCCGGTGTCCGGCCGCCGTTTTCTCTCATTTCGATCATTTCTATCTGATCCCGGAGCTCATCAAGGCGGTCCGTCATATCCGGATACGCCGGGCCGGCAGGGCCGCCGGCGCTTCCGCCGCCGTTTCCGTGCATCACGGATATGATATCCGGTCTTCTGCTGTATGAACGGTAAAGCGAGACGGTATAATTCTCTGCGGATCTGTCTGTCCCGACAGAAAAGCCGTAGCCGATCGGCGTCGTCATATTCCCGGTCAGCGTCACGGCATTCACGTTCCGGAAAACGAACGTGTTTCCGGACAGGCCCTCGAATTCCAGATTTTCCGATCTCATGCCGCTTTCAGGGAAGAAAGCATTTTCGGGGTCGACAGCCCACAGACCGCCGATCACGACGGCCGCCGTATCGCCTCCCTGAAACAGATCTTCAACAAACACGCGGCAGATCTCCGTCTCTTTCCGGCCGCCGACCGTCTGCCGGCACGACCATGTCCTGTCATAAACGGAACCCTGCGTCACGGAAATGATCGATGAATCGATGACCGTTCCGTCGCTGTCCCTGAGTTCCATTCTCACTTTGCCGCCGTTGACGTCGATCCTCGATGCGGTCAGCGTCAGTCTGCCGCCGAGACTGAGAGTGTCTCCCTGTTCCAGCGTCACGGATTCTGATGAATCGATCAGGAGCGGCGCAATGATTCCGGACGCTCTGACGGCGCCGTTTTCATCGATACCGTCCGGGACTGAAACGTACGGATCGCCGAACCAGCCGACAACCTGATATGTCCCGGAAAAATTCCCATCGTCCTTCTGCCATCCGTCAAGGCTGTATGACTTTGAAACAGGTGTCGTCTTATAGACAAATCCGTTTTTGGGAAGACGGCTTTTTTCCGTTGTCACGGTCAGCGTTTCGCCGCAGAGGCTCTGATCGAAGTCATACATGAATCCCGGAAATGACAGCGCATCCAGATCGACGGTCGTTCCGGTCTCCGTGACGGGCCCTCTGACAGAAGCGGCGGCGAATCCGTATTTTCCGGGATCGATCTCTTCCGTCAGACAGATCCGGGAAGCCGTCCGGTTATCTGCTTTCAGATACCAGTCATCCGTCAGTTTTTTCCTGTCGCCGGCCGTCCATTTCATGTTTTCTGCGGTGTAGATGAGATTTTTTTCATTTATCTCAGCGACTTTCATTTTCCCGAAGCTGTCGTCGGAGATCTCTGAGGCGTTCATGAAATCCGTCAGCCAGACACCCTCGATCTCAACGATATCCGATCCGCTGCTGCGCATCATGTCATTGATGTGAACGCGCATGACCGGCACATTTTTTTCAGACAGGACGTCTTCATAGAGGATCCACGTCACGCCTTTTTCATCTGTCCGGTTTCCGTCATCTCCTGTGTTTTCCGGGAGCGTGACGATCTTCGAATCCTTTTTTTCTCCCAGATGCCGGAGGATCATCTCGAATTTCCGGCCGTCGAGATCGATCTGATCCGCAACGATGATGTAGCCGCTGCCGAGGCTCAGTCCCTGTCCTTCCGTCAGCGTGTATTTTTTATCCGTATCAATGACAAGAGGCGCCGTCCGGTCCGCTTTTCCGCCGACGGCCGCATAGGGCTTTCCGAAAACGCCGATCACGCTGTACGTCTCAGGATCTCCCTTTCCCGTTTTTTCCTGATATCTGTAAGGGATCTCCGCGGGTTCCGTTCTGTATGTGATCAGGGCCGAAGACGGCGTTCCTTCGATCAGGACAGTCTCCGTCAACACATTTCTCTCCCGGTCATAATAAAACCCGGAAAATCCGGAAGCATCGATCACACAGCTCCCTTCCGACAGATCCGCGATACAGCTCCTGATCTCCGCCGGCCCGTCCGTGATCTCTGTTGCAGCAGCGGCAGGCAGCAGGATCACGGAAAGCATCAGGATGACTGCGGTCACCGCCGGGGAAATACAGAGACCTGTCAGTTTTCCTTTCCGGATTGATGTTTTTTTCCGAATCATTTTTGTCCCTCATAATGAAAGCATTGAAAAAAATCTGCTCAAAAATCTGCTCAAAAATCTGCTCAAAAATCTGCTCCCTTCGGTCGCAGATTTTCTTTTTTCTATATGCACCTTCCAAAAATCTGTTCGCTTCGCTCACAG
>JAGAEB010000015.1 GCA_017613335.1 Methanosarcinaceae archaeon | reverse complement strand
TGAATGATTGAAAGATTGAATGATTGAAAGATTGAATGATTGAAATGATTGAATGATTGAAAGATTGAATGATTGAAAGATTAAAAGATTGAGAGAAGATCGGAATGATTGAAATGATCGCAGCCACGAGGCTGTAACGACGTAACAGTAGAGATGATCCGGGATATATAAAGAATCGGACGGGCGGACTGCTTTGCGGACAACGGAAACCGGACATATGAAGATCATGCGGAAGATCGTGACGGAAAAATCATGACGGAAAATCGTGACGGAAAAAATATCCCGATCTCAAAGACAGGAAGGTTCAGGGGACAGCGGAACTTTAAGAGCGACAGTGAAGAAGATTTATAAATGATGATACCATTTCAGACCGTTATCTACGACGACGGAAATACAGAAAGTCAGAAAAACAGAACATCAGACAGGAAAACAGATCATCACAGAATCATGATCAACATCATTATCAAAAACAGGTTCCTGCGTATCGCTGACAGTTCGGGATGCCTCATTTCAGGATGAAAGGCGGCCGATCTGTTCATTAACCGAATCATCATTTCACGATCACTGATCGCAGATCATATCGATCACAGATCTTATAAGGAAGGAATATTATGGCAAACTTCAAAATGGTCCTTGCAGACCCGAGAGACGGAAAGACATACAAACTTGAACTCGCTGACGAGAAAGCAGACGCACTCCTCGGCAAGAACATCGGTGACGAATTCGAGACCGATAATCTCGGCATCACCGGCTACAAAGCAAAGATCACCGGCGGCACCGACAAGAGCGGCTTTGTCATGCGCGCAGACCTCCCGGGACCGTCCAAGAGAAAGATCCTTTCCGCAAGCGGCAAAGGTTTCACACCGAAGATCGACGGCCAGAGAAGAAGAAAGTTCATCAGAGGTTCCGAGATCTCTCAGGACACTTCCCAGATCAACGCAAAACTCGTCGTTTTCGGATCTGAATCCGTTGCGAAACTCCTCGGCCTCGAACCGGAAGAGACCGAAGGCGAAGAAGCACCGGCAACAGAAGAGTAAATACGCTGCAGACCGGTACAAAAGAGCCTGTTCCCGACCAGGGAACATGCTCTTTTTTTATTTTTCCGGCAGTTTTCCTGCTGTTCTTCCGGCCGGTCATGTGCCTGTTTTTCAGAAAGCGCCGGCAGATGTCCGGAATAAAATGAGTTTTTTCGTGTTCGTGATGCCCGCCGGCGTCATCTTTTTTCCTGTCCGCTTGTTTTCGTGATGACCGTCTGCGGGACGGGGAGCTGAAGATCTCCGTGATACGTTGTATCCTGTCATATTGCACATATACATATGCAGCATATGCCGCATCTGTTGTGACAGACAGCAGGGAAGAAAACAAAATAAACCCGAAAAGAACTGAAAAAAAGAAGAAAACAAAATAAACCGAAAAGACTGAAAAAAAGAAGAAAGCCGACACAAGACCGGACCAAAAAGCTGCAGAAAAGATTCCGGTCAGAGATATGTTCCGGGCGGGACCGGCCGGAACATATCGGATAACGGATAACGGATCGTTTCCGGAACGGTTTATTTTCCGGAACACAGATCGATGGCTTTGATCAGGATGTCTGCGACCCCGTACTGATCCCACGGTTCGGTGTCGAGGACAATATCATAGCCGGTCAGATCGTTGATATCGACGTTGTAATATTTCTGATACCGCGTTCTTTCGGATTCTTCGCGTTCCATCGTCTTGTTCATTTCAAACTTGAAGGAAGACGATCCTTCGCGGTCCATGATGCGGCGGACACGGGTCTCAAGAGGCGCTTTGAGCCAGATGCGGATACATTTCACATGAGCCGGCGGTTCGGCCATCAGACCTGCCAGACGGCCTTCAAGGATGATGTTGTCGCATTCCCTTGAAAGCTTTTTGTGCTGTTCATCGATCAGACGATCGACGGTGACATCGGCTTCGCAGAGGGCGCCGAATTCGGCAAGGGTCATGCCGCGTTCCTGTGCCAGGCCGCGGAAGATCTCGCCGCCGTTCCTGAAATCCATGCCGTAGTGTTCCTGCAGTATCTTTGAGACGGTCGTCGTTCCGGTTCCCGGAAGACCGCTGATCGTGATGATCATATTATCATACCCTCCGTACCTGTCTCAGACGCCGGGGACGCCGATCTTCAGGATCTTTCTGAGGATCTGGCTGAAAGCGATGGAAGTGATGATCCACCAGATGACACAGATCGGGAATCTGAAGATCCAGATGCCCACGAGATCCATCATGGGTCTCTCGCCCCAGAACGGGAAGACGATCGTCACGCCCGCATGGGTGTTGACATAGTAATACATCCACATATAGAGCGGGATCGAGACGATGACGATGTAGAACATGGGCTTGAACTGTTCCTTCATCATGGCGGACTGTTCGCCCATCATTTCAGCCTGCTGTTCCTGCAGACGCTTCATCTGGTAAGTATTCTGTGTTTTCTGCGCTTCACGCATTTCGGCCTGGAACCGCTTCATATTCTCCTGCATTTCCATCATGCGTTCCTGATCGATCGTATATTTCTGGATCAGGGAAGAGTAACAGGCCGTGATGACTGCCATCACGGAGATGACCAGGAAGAAATTGGAAGGCCCGGCATAAGCGGCGACCGGTCCCATAAAGATGTTGACGGTCTGCCCGAGGATTTCTCTGAAGCCCGGAATAAGGACACCGATGAACAGGAGAACGCCGATGGCCAGAAGAATCTTTTCCAGATAACTTTTTGCTTGTGCTGTTTCCATAATGATACCTGACCGGATCTGTCAAAAAAGAAACATCATCCGCCGGCCGGTGCCGTGCGGGAAGACCGCACGGAAAAACCACGCAGAAGACCGCACGGAAAAACCACGCAGAAGACCGCACGGAAAAACCATGCGGAAGACTGTAAGGAAAAACCATGCGGAAGACCGGACGGACTGATGACGGATGATGCATCGCAGGACAGATCATTCGTATTTTGCAAGGATCGAGGCGATGTCCTGCGTGACGGCTTTGATATCTTTCGTACCGTCGACATCGGAGAGGAGGTCTTTTTCTCTGTAATAGGCGACCAGCGGTGCGGTCTGCGCTTCGTAGGATGTCAGGCGCTGTCTGATCGCTTCTTCTTTGTCGTCGGATCTCTGATAGAGTTCTTTGCCGCAGACGTCACAGATGCCTTCTTTCTTCGGCGCGTTGAAAGTCTTGTGGTAGCTGGCGCCGCAGGTACACATCAGACGGCCGGAAAGACGGGTCACGAGGTTTTCTGCCGGGACGACGATGTTGATGACACGGTCGATCGGTTTGCTGATCTCTGCAAGGATGCCTGCAAGAGCATCTGCCTGCGGGATGGTCCTCGGGTAGCCGTCAAGGAGATAACCGGTTTTGCAGTCATCCTGAGACAGTCTGTCACGGATGATGCCGATCAGGACATTGTCGGGAACCAGCTGTCCGTTGTCCATGTAGCTTTTGGCTTCAAGGCCGAGCGGAGTTCCTTTGCGGACATTTTCACGGAGGATATCGCCTGTGGAAATGTGCGGAATGTTGTATTTTTCAGAAAGCTGCTGTGCCTGTGTACCTTTGCCTGCGCCCGGCGGGCCGAATAAAATAATATCCATAATAAAGTCACCGAAATAGAGAAGGATCCTGCAGAGAAGACTGCAGACTGTAAAGCATCATACTGATAAACCGGAAAAGGAAAAACGGAAAAACATGAGGACCGCGAAACGGCGGTCAGAATCCGTCATCCGTCCGGCACAGACGGTGAGAAGAGAATGAAACGATCACATAAAAAAGTTATGACGGAAAAACCAAAAACACAAAAAGCCGGGCGGAAAGGCCTGACCCGGCGATAAAAAAAAGGAAATCCCGAAGGATTTCCTTTGAAGCCGTGTCCGGTCATTGCTGACGGATACGGATCATTCTGTTGTACAGATCGTTCTGTTATACAGATCATTCTGCTGCGCAAATCGTTCTGTTATACAGATCATTCTGCTGCGCAGATCGTTCTGTTTGTTCGCTTGGATCTTTGTGCTGCAGGGATCGCCTCAGTCTTCCTGTCCGAGGAAGCTGCGGAGCATCGGGTGCATTTCAGAGATCTGTTCCTTGGCAAGGTCTTCATAGAGTCTGTAGACGATGCTGACGGCCAGAAGCAGGCTTGTACCGCCGGCGCTTCCGACTGTACCGAACATGCTTGCAAAGAGCGTCAGGAGACCGATGAAGAGACCGCCGATGACGGTGACTTTCGGGATGTAACGCAGCATGATCTTTTCAATGGAGCCGATGTTGCGTCTGAAACCCGGGATCTGCATGCCGGAGTTGAAGATCTTTCTGGCTGTTGCTTTGGCGCCCATGCCGGTCGTTTCGATCCAGAACAGAGCGAAGATGATACCGCCGACAGTCAGGAGGAATGCATCTGTGAGGAGGTGCAGACCGATCTGCCAGAGAGCCGGGGATGCATATCCCATAGAGGCAAAGTGCTGTGCAACGAGGGACGGGATCCAGTCGGACGGACCGTTGATGGATGAGAGGTAGTACATGATGCCGTTGACCGGCGTCGTACCGCTGTATTCACCAAGGACGGTGGTGTATCTGGAAAGGATCACACCGATGAGCTGGATGTTTGCCTGAAGGGCGCGGACGAGGATCATCGGGATGACTGATGCATAGATCAGTTTGACCGGGAACTTGCCGCGGGCACCTTTGACGGCTGCGTGGGCAAGCGGGATCTCGATACGGACGGATTCCACGTAAACGACGACGAGGAAGATGATAACGGTGCTTATGAGAGCTAACAGACCTGCATTGATCATGAGGTACTGGAAGCCGTTGGAGAAGAGGTCGCCGCTTCTGATGAGGACGTACCACTTCGGGATGATACCGATCGGAAGACCGTCGGAACCGCTCATCCAGTTGATCATACCGGTCACGAGCTGCTGGGAAACACCGGCAACGATGAACAGACTGATACCGGAGCCGATACCCCATTTGGAGATGACTTCATCCATGAACATGATGAGAAGGCCGCCGATGACGATCTGAATGAAGAGCAGGAACGTCACGAAAGCGGTCGGGACACCGAGGGCTGCGGCGAGTCCGGCATCCGGTGTGATGTAACCGAAAAGCTGCGGGAGCGTTTCGAGGATGATCATAATGAAGACAAGGAATTTCTGAGCGCCCTGGAAGTAAGCCTGGTCAGCCGGGTCGGTCAGATCCAGTTTAACGATTTCACCGCCGACGAGCAACTGCAGAATGATGGATGCCGTGACGATCGGACCAATACCTAAGACAATAATAGATCCGGTTGCGCCTGCAAAGAAAGCACGATATGCTTCAAAGAGATCGATCGATTCTGCGGACATGCCAAACAAGGGGACGTTCGATAAAACAAAGTACAGAGCAAGAATTGCTAAGGTCCAGAAAACTTTGTTTTTGAACAGGACTTGCTTTTCAGGTCTCGCAACAGCAGGTAACCTGCTGAAAAACGGTTCCAGTACATTCCTGACACTCATTTAATTTAACACCCTTTACATTCAATGTAAATAGGATTTCAACCGCCTGATGTCCTGACGGTCAGATATGGCTCATATATAAACAATCTATAAAAAGTTTCTTTTTTTATTCCCGGAAAATGGTGCCGGCCGGAAGGCCGGTGATGATCGTCCGGAAAAACAAAGCCTGAAAACAAAAAACCTGTCAGACACCGCATCCGTTCTGCCGGACATCTGTCAGACAGTGCGGACGGTGTGTCTGTTTAAAGAGCGGCCGGAGAGATCTCCGGCATGACATCAGAAAAGATCCCGTCCCGCGGATCTGCCGGCCCTGTCAGATCGCAGAGCCGGACACGGGACCGGACGGGATCGGTCCTGATCACTCCTCAGATTCTTCCTCTTCAGATTCTTCGTCTCCGCAGCAGCATTCGCATTCGTCACATTCGATGCATTCGCCGCCGGCTTCTTCGATCTTCGCGGCAGCGGAGGCGGAGAAGGCCGGTGCGGTGACGCTGAGTTTTTTGGTGACTTTTCCGGAACCCAGGACTTTGTCGAATCCGACGTGAGTCAGGTTGACCTTGTAAAGGTCGCCTTCTTTTTCAACGTATTCGGCTTCGTTCTCGAACAGGTAGTCGACGAGTTCATCGAGTTCACCGACGTTCACGGTGAAAGTCGGACTGACGACGGCTGCCGGTCTGCGGAATCCTTTGTGGATGTAACCTTTTCTGAAGCCTTCGCGCATGGCAACGATGAAGTGGTGTTTGTTTGCACCGGCTCTTCCGCGGCCGCCGCGGTTACCGGCACCTCTTCTGTTCTTGTGGGTACCGCCGCCGCATGTGCGGGATCCTCTGTACTTCTTAGTGTTAATGTGTCCCATGTTCAGCACCTCATCTCATTTTGTTCAGAAGGACGGAAATGTTTTCGCCGTGGTTACCGAGGACACCGCCCTGCTGGACGGTTCTCTTGATACCTGCGTGTCCTTTTCTCGGCGGGTGAAGTCTGAAGACCGGTTTGAGGCCGGGGATGTCTTTGATCCTGACTTCTTCGTTTGCGAGAGCTGCAGCGAGCGCTTTGATGTCTGCGTACGGGGTGTTTTCCTTGACGTATTCATCGGTCAGTCTGTCGCCGCCTGCAAGGCGTCCTCTGTTGATCAGGAGGGCTTCGATCTCTTCAGCACCGATGGTTCCGAAAGCGGTGTAGTCTTTGACTTTCTGGACCATGCCGGTGTTGACTGCGTTTTCGGAAAGAATAACACAGTGGTTGACTTTGTGGAGGCGGAGCATTTTCATGGTGTCTTCGATCTCTCCTCTGACACCGGCCGGGCCTCTGACTCTGATAACTGCGTACATGCTCAGTTGCCTCCGGTTTTCGGCTTTCTCATTGTGTTGATGTTGTCAAGCGCAAGGAGTGTTGCCTTTGCGAAGTTAAGCGTTGTTTTGGTCGTACCGGACGTCTGGGTCCAGACATCCTGGATGCCGGCCTTTTCCAGAACTTTTCTGGCGGTGTTGGCTGCGGCGATACCGAGGCCTTTGGGCGCCGGGATCAGGGTGACAGTAACGCTGCCGACCTTGCCGGAAACTTCATACGGAACGGTGTGGGCCTTTCCGCAGGCGCATTTCCAGGAACCGCATCCTCTTCTGATGTGTTTGACGTTGAGCTTTGCGGCTGCGATCGCTTTTTTGATGGCGTTTCCGACCTGGACGTCTTTGCCCTGGCCGATGCCGATGTAACCGTTTCCGTTACCGACGATGACGGTCGCTCTGAATTTGACACGTCTGCCGGAGTCGGTCATTCTCTGAACCATGTTGATGTCGAGAACTTCATCGGTCAGATCCGGGAGAAGCAGATCGATGATCTGGGGTTCTCTGATCGGGAGTCTGGACCTGACAGCTTCTTCCATCGTGGTGACCTGTCCTTCTTTGACCAGATTACCGAGTCTGGTCTTCGGGATCCATTCTTCTTCCATGTATGCCATAATTATCACTCGTATTCAGCGCGGATATTTTCTTTTGCTGCTTCAAACTGTGCCGGCAGGTCTGAGCCGTTGTAGTCAGCGGCAACCTGTCCGCTGATGCGGTCGTCAGACGGGAAGATGGACGGGTCGTGCGGAATGTCCATTCCTGCGTCGATCATGCCTTTCAGGGCAGCATACACACGGGAACCCGGCGTGGATGCGTGAAGGCCGATGTCCAGAATGCCGGAGTCGTAACCTGCTTTGAGGGTACGCAGACCGAAAAGGAGACCGGTCAGGTATGCTGCGGTCGTGTTACCGGTCGGGCCGGTGTAGCCGAATTTTCCAAGCTCAGTTGAAATTGCGGATGAGTAAGTCACATCGCCAACCGGAGTCGGGGCTATAAGCTGAATCTGTGTATTTCTTGTGCTCTTGCGCACAACGACACGGTCCCTCTTGGAGATCAGGAGAGAGAGACGGGTGTGATAATTGGTCCGTCCTTCTTTTCTTCTTCTCATGGGAACCTGGTATCTTGGTCCTGTTGCCATAACTAGCTCCTCAACTTGTAATGATGATCCGCCCGGAAAAGCCGGGACCGGATGAGAGTAATGATTTTCTGATCGGATTCATTGCCTTATTTCCTGAAAAACCGCAGGGATCCATCTTCAGCGCCGCATGCCTGCCGGACAGGACGCGGGAAGCAGATGATCAGAGAGGATCGTGTGAAATAAGGAACCGATCGAATCGCGGGTAGTAATGCAGAACACCTATATAAATTAATAGGTCGCTGAATCCCGAAACCGGCCTGAAAAGACCCGAAATCCGGGAAAGCTGTAAAACATCTGATCCGGCGTGACAGCCGTGCGATGATGTCGACGGGAGTGTACAGTGTGACGACAGTGCCGTGTGACGACAGTGCCGTGTGACAACTGTGCAGTGTGACAACTGTGCAGTGTGACGACAGTGCCGTGTGACAACAGGGCAGTGTGACGACAGTGCCGTGTGACAACAGGGCAGTGTGACAACAGGGCAGTGTGACGACAGTACAGTCTGACAACTGTGCCGTATGACAACAGGGCAGTGTGACGACAGTACAGTCTGACAACTGTGCTGTATGACAACAGTGCAGTGTGCACCTGTGCCGTGTGACGACAGTGCAGTCAACAGTGAACCGGGATCGGGTCACGGTTCAGGATCAGAGATGACGGATGGCGGACGGAAAGCCGGGAGATCCGGCTGACGGGCGGGAAAGTCTCTTTCCGGGGGATCTGTCCGGAAGAGCGGCCTGCCGTCAGAGAAGATCTCCGGCTGTTTCCGCACATACAGAATCATCGCCCGTCCGGCAAGGAATCGGGACGGCCTGTTCTGCATCATCGTTAATTTGATCAGACCAGCGTCTGATCATGACATCTGTCTGCAAAGACTGAAAGCATGAATGAATTCAGGGTTCCGGGAAGATCCCGGAGATCCCTGAATTCCGAAAACCGTCTTTCAGTTCTTTTTGGCAGCGTTGATGTGTGCTTCAAGGTGTGCAACGTTTCTGAATTCGCCGCCTTTTGCTTTTCTGTAGAAGCGGCAGTATTCGGTCTTGTCGAGGGTACCGTCTGCTCTGGCTGCCTTGAGGGTCTTTCTGAGCGCGCGGATCTTTTTCATCCACAGCTCTTTGCTGGGCGTTCTTGCGCCCTTCTTACCTTTGCGGGAACCCGGGCCTTTGCGGTGGCCGTACTTTCTCTTGGCATCCATGAGTCTTGCGCGTCCTCTGCTGACACCTTTGATCTTCCTGGCTTTGATGACGCCTTCGGAGATCAGACCGCGGATATCTTCGCGGGTGATCGCTGCGGCGATCTTTTCTTCTTCAGCCGGGTCCATCCAGACTCTGTCAAGACCGCAGTCGAGAATTTTGGAAGCCAGTTTTCTCTGGTTTGAAAGATTTGCCATGAAACTCACTCCTTCTTCTCTTCGGAAACAGCCTTCTTTGCAGTCGGGTTGAGAACTTTGATGTTGAGTTCTGCAGCCTTTGCTTCAATCTCGGCTCTCTTTTTGCCGCCGACGGTCGCTGCAATGCGGACAGCTTCGTATTCCGGGTCGACCAGAGACAGGTCATCGGGCGTGCAGACCGGGACTTCGGCATAGCCGGACGGGTGAAGACCTCTGACGGCTGCCGGGCTTCCGTAACCGACGGAGGCGAGAGCGCCTTTGCCGTAGAAACCTGCGCGCTGTTTGCTCTGCAGACCTCTCGGGTGTCTCCAGCTCTTGTTCAGTCTCTTGAATTTGTGGTGGCAGTATCTGTTGAAAGCCGGTTTTTTGCTTTTCTGGACTTTTCTGACGTTGAACAGGCGTCTGATCTCCGGGTCAGCGTCAAGCAGATTGGTCGGGGTTTGGATTTCATCTGTCATTTAGATCACCCTTTTTTCTCCACCACGTAGATACCGTCCTGGAACACACGCGGATCGAATCTTTTGATCTTGCATCTCTGCTCGATGTTGGCAGTCGTCTGTCCGACATCTTCTTTGCAGATACCGGAAACAGTAACGGTGTTGCCGGAAATCTTGACGGTCGTCTCACCGACGATCTTGGCAACTCTCGGCTTCTTTTCTCCGAGGAAGTTGCTGATGATGAAGTTCTTTCCCTCGACTTTGGTCTGCATCGGGAAGTGAGAGTACACGATAGACATTTTGTACTCGAAACCTTCCGTGACGCCGTTGATCATGTTCTCAACGTGGGAAGCATAGGTGCCGACCATCGCTTTGTGCTGCTTTTTGAGAGAAGCTGTTTCGATGACGACTTCGCCGGCATTGACGGTCACGTCAACGCCCGGGAAGAAGAATTCCCTGACATTCCGGCCTTTCGGACCTTTGACAGTCATCATGTGGTTCTCAAAGCTGACTGTGACACCCGGGGTAATGGTAATGGTTTTTTTGGTTTCTGCCATGACAACACCTCAGTACACATAAGCAATGATCTGGCCGCCGACGTTCTTTTCGATGGCTTCAGTGTGGGAAAGGACGCCCTGGGAAGTGGTGATGATAAGAACACCGAAGTTCTTTGCGGGCAGGAATCTCTTTTCCCACTTTTCGTATTCATTGACACCGACAGAGTAGCGCGGTTTGACGGCGCCGCACTTGTTGATGGAACCGGAAAGGCTGACTTCATAGACGCCGGCTTTTCCGTCTTCGACAAATTCGAAAGAGGCGATGTAACCGTTCTCTTTCATGACGTTAAGGACATTTCCGATGATCTTGGATGCCGGGCGGATGACACAGGAAGTCTTACCGACGTTTTCGGCATTCTTGATGACGGATAATGCATCTGCGAGAGGATCAAGTAAAACCATATTTCTCACACCTTAGCTGTATTTGTTAAAGCCCATCTTCGGGGCGCATTCACGGAAGCAGTGTCTGCAGAGGTAAATGCCGTACTTGCGGACGAGAGACTGTTTTCTGCCGCAGCGCTTGCATTCATTTGCGCCTCTTCCGAATCTTTTAGTAGTCTGTACCATATTAAACGACCTCCACATTGTAGGTGTCTTTGAAGAACGCGATCGCATCTTCCTTAGTCATCTTGTGTGAGCAGGGGACCTTTCTCGGAGCAATGCGCCTGTTGGCGATCCTTGCTCCCGGGCGTTTCAGGACGACAACGACATCCATACCGAAAACGCCGATGTTGGGGTCATACTTCATACCCGGAAAATCGGTGTGCTCTTCAATACCGAAGGAGACGTTTCCTGTGGCATCAAACTGTGAGCTTCTGAGAGTATTTTCAATGATCGGCAGAGATGTTTTGAGGAAAGCATCTGCGTTTTCACCGCGAAGGGTGACTTTACAGCCGATCGGTTCTCTCTTTCTGATACCGAATGCCGGAACGGTCATCTTTGCGAAAGCTCTGATGACGGTCTGGCCGGTAATTTCCGAAAGGATGTTTTCTGCATCAACAAGGTGCTGGCCGCTTTCGCCGACACCCATGTGGACAACGACCTTTTCAACAACAGGAGATCTCATTGGGTTGCTCATTGAACTCATTCTCCGCTTAATCTGATTTCAGGTTTGTCCTCACCGATTACAAAAACATAGTTCTCGATGGTTTCATATTCGGATTCGCCGGCGATCCTGGCCATGTTGTTCTTGGAACTTTTGATGGTCATGATGTCTGCGATCTTACCGACATCGCCGATGTGGCGGCCGCCGGTGATCATTGCCAGGTTTCCGATCTTGTATTCAAGTCTCTGGAGGATCTTCTTCTCCGGAACGGAGATCTTGATCGTATCCTTGACTTTGAATTCGCCTTCAGGTGCGAGGATGTTGGTACCGTCGCTGAGGTTCAGCTGGATGATGCCGCCTTTGATCATTGTCTTGTTCGCAATGCGGCAGAGTTTCCATTTGGCTCTTTCCTCGTCGGTTTCGTTGAGGAAGAGTCTGCCTTTGGTATCCTGAAGGACACGATAGTATTTGCCTTCGTCAGGAAGAGCGATGATATCGAAGAGACCGACCGGGAATTTGAGGTCTTTTCTCTTGACACCGTCGATCAGGACTTTTCCTTCCATAAGGACTTTTTTCGCTTCTTTGGCCGTATCGACGACTTTCAGAAGGTCACGGACAACGACGACGAGAGGCAGACTGGCATCTTTGCTGTGCGGGCCGGGGCTCGTTGCGGTGATCCATTTGTTCGTCTTTTTAGGGACTTTCCAGCTGGTCGGCATGGACATTCTTTTCTGGTGCATTCAACTCACTCCTTGCCTTTGATTCTTGCTTCTCTGGTCTTGTCTTTAAGGTTAAGACCCGTGATCAGGACATTGGACGGATAGATCGGTCTCGGGACCTCGGATCCGTCAACTTTGGTGGAAATGACGCCGGTGACGACGATGACGCCGCGCTGCAGGTCGACGGATTCGACCTTGCCGGAGACATTTCTGAAGTCGCCTCTCATGACGGTGACAGTGTCGCCGACGATGACGTGTGCGCTTCTTGTGTTGTATTTTTTGGAAAGCTCATCGCTGAGACGGGCACCCATGAATTTCTGTCTGATGTGGAGCGGAGCATTGTATCTTGCTTTTCTCTGCTTTCTCGGCTGCTTGGATGTAACCATATTATTCACCTCAGATAACGATGGATGCGGTCGTACCGACTTTCGGGAAACGTTCAGCGACTTCTTTGGCGACAGGGCCTTTGATGTCGGTTCCTTTCGGAACACCGGAATCATCGATGATGACCATGGCGTTGTCCTCGAAGGAGACGCGGAGACCGTCCGGTCTGCGGATCTCTTTTTTCTGGCGGACGATGACGGCGGTCATGACCTGCTTTCTCATTTCCGGCGTGCCTTTCTTGACGGAAACGACACAGACGTCGCCGATACCTGCTTTCGGGTATCTGTTCTGAACGCCGCGGTAACCTTTGACAGCGATGATCTGAACGACTTTTGCGCCGGTATTGTCAACGCAGTCGACAAGTGCGCCGGTGTTGAGTGCGCGGGGGATCTGGGATCTGATTGCTTTCATTTCTGATGCCTCCTTCACTCAGCCTTTTCCGCTTTGACGACGACGAAGGATTTCGTCTTGCTCAGCGGGCGGCACTCGGCGATCGTGACGATGTCGCCGGGCTGTGCGTTGATGCACGGCGGGTTGTGGGCGTGCATCGTTGAGTGGCGTTTCTCATATCTCTGGAATTTGGAAACGATTCTTTCAGAATATCTTTCAATAACGACGGATTTGTCCATTTTGGAGCTGACAACTTTTCCGACGAGAACCTGTCCTCTGACGGCGAGCTTGCCGTGGAACGGACAGTTGATGTCATCGCACGTTTCGTGCGGTTCCGGAATATCTAATCCGATATCTCTTGCCATTTTATGACCTCGAAGTCTTGATTTCTTTAAGTTCTTTATCCGATTTTGGGGTTGTGAGAGCATTATATTTCCCTGGATTTTTACGGATATGCGGCCTTTTTCAGAGATCCTTTCCGGGATCGTGAATATGAATTCAGTCCCGGACTTCGGAACCGTTTTCATGAGACCTGACTCGGTCTCAATTCTGAAGGTGTTCCGGGATTCATCGATGATGATCCCGGACAGACCTTTCAGGGTCGGATCGCATGAATTTCCCACGCGGACGGGAAGCCCGATCAGTTCATGATAGGGCAGCCGTTCCGGCGGAATGACAGAACTTTTCATTTTAAAACGGGCTTTTAAAATGAAGGGATTCAGTCTTTCATTTCGACCTGAATGGTCTTGATGCGTGCGATAGTTCTTTTGATCTCGCCGATGCGTCCCGGGTTTTCCGGGGCACCGCCGGCGGAAGTCAGAGCGCGTTCGCGGACGAGTTCGTCGTTGAGCATTTTGAGTTCTTCGGCGCGCTCTTCCTTGGACATCTTGCGGACGTCGTTTGATCTGAGAATTGCCATTACTGACCCTCCTTGTGAACTCTTGCCATCGGGTGCCAGTAGTCGTAACCGTCGTGCTTGTGCTGCCAGACGTCGTCGACGAGGCGGCGGACTTCGTTGTTGTCGGAATCTTCGACAACGATGACGTCTTCGCCGCTTTCTGCTGCCGGTGTTTCCGGAGCAGCTGCCGGTTCTTCGACGGGTTCGGCGACTTCCGGTTCTGCTGCCGGTGCTTCTGCCGGTTTTTCGGCTTCTGCTTCAGCAGGTTTCTCCGGTGCTGCCGGGACTTCGTCGGCGGCCTTCATGGTGAAGGAGTCCGGAAGAACGGCTCCCGGCGGGACGATCTTGACGATACAGCCGATGGTTCCGAGTTTCTTGACGGCGACAGCGTAGCCGATGTCGACGATCTCTTCGGATGTGTGGCCGGCGTGCTTGACGTAGCCGTCGATGAATTTCTCGACTCTGGAACGGGCACCGGTCAGTTTACCGGAAATGATGATCTCGCAGCCGAGAGCGCCTGCGCCCATGACGGCTCTGAGAGTGTTGGTTCCGGCTTTTCTGAAGTACCAGCCGCGCTCGATGGAGTTTGCCAGGCGGTTTGCCATGATCTGTGCGTTGAGTTCGCACTTCTTGACTTCCTGAGCCTCGATCTGCGGGTTCTCGATGCCGTACATTTCCTGAACATCTTTGGTCAGCTTTCTGATGACTTTGCCGGCCTTGCCGATGACCATACCCGGCTTTTCGGCATAGATCGTGATCTGGGTGCCCATCGGGGTCCTGCTCATTTCCATGCCGCCGTAGCCGGATCTGCCGAGCTGGGTGGCGAAATATTCATCCATGGAGGATTTGGTGTATCCGTCTTTGACGAATTTCTTCTCAACTGCCATATTACTGCACCTCACTGATGATCAGTTCAATGTTGACGGTCGTGGTGTTCTTCGGAGAAGCACGTCCGCGGGCTCTCGGGAACATGCCGCGGATGACTCTGCCGCGGTTTGCGTGGATCGTGGTGATGCGCATGCGTTCCGGTTCAAGGCCTTTGTATTCGGCGTTGCTTTCGGCGTTTTCGATCAGTTTCAGGACTTCGATCGCTGCGTTGACCGGATATCTGCCGTTTGCCATCGGACCTTTCCTGTGACCGCAGCCGTCGTGGTGTCTCTTGAACGGGACAGCCTGCTTCATGATGACGACATCGTCGAGGATCTTCTTGGCGTGGGAGACTTTCATGCCCTGGATGTAGTGGCAGATCTCTCTCGTCTTCTTGAAGGAGATGTGAAGCTCAGAGGCCATTGCTCTTGCAGAAGTGTCCTTGTCGGACGGAACTGAATAGTTTAATCTTCCCATAGTCTTCACCTCACTTCAGCGGAACGAATTTACTGGATCTGGTCGCACCGACACCGGCGTTTCCGTGGTTGACTCTTCCTCTGGTCGGGGCGAATTCACCGAAGCGGTGGGCAACCATTTCCGGCTGCATCTCGACATCGACGAATTTCTTTCCGTCATAGATGGCGAAAGTCTTTCCGATCATTTCCGGAAGGATGATCATCGTTCTGCAGTGAGTCCGGACGGCTTTTCCGGCTCTCATGTCATCAAGGACTTTCTTCTGAAGGTCCGTGAATCCTCTTTTGATTGTTCTTCTGTCTCTGGAAGGAAGAAGCTCTGCAAATTCCTCGATCGTCAGAGTCTGGAGCTCGGCGATCGTTTTTCCGCGGTAGGTGAACTCTCCCTTACGCTTCGGTAACCTGGATGCGTTTGTGTTATTTTTGACCATATCATTCACCTTCTTCAGCGCTTCTTACCTGTTCTGCGGGCAGCAATGTGACCGACCTTTGCACCCGGCGGGGCATTTCTGCTGACGGTTGTGGAACGGCACGGGTGCTGTCTGTTACCGCCGCCGAACGGGTGGTCTCTCGGGTTCATTGCAACACATCTGACACGCGGGAATCTGGTTGCTCTGGATTTCATCTTGTAATATTTCTTGCCTGCCTTGAGGAAGGGTTTTTCGACTCTGCCGCCGCCGGCAACGATGCCGATAACGGCGCGGCATGCCGGGTTGAACCACTTCAGGGCACCGGAGGACATCTGAACGGAAGTTCTGCCTTCTTCGTGGGCCACGATCGTGGCGTAGGTGCCGGAGGCTCTGATGAATTTACCGCCGTCGAACGGTCTTGCTTCGATGTTGCAGATCTGAATACCTTCAGGGATCTGACCGATCGGAAGAATGTTTCCGGCTGTGACTTCTGCATCCGGTCCGCAGGCGATTTCCTGTCCGACGCACATGCCTTCGCAGGCCAGGAGGAGCTGGGATCTGCCGTCTTCAAAGCGGACTCTGATGATCGGTGCGGATCTGGCGGTGTCGTGCTCGATGTCGATGATCGTGGCGCGGAGGGTTTCGCCGATGCCTGCTGCCGGGTGGATCAGATTCGCCTTGAATTTGTGGGAGGGTGCTCTGAACGTAGAGGTTCCTTTACCTCTTCTCTGCTGGATAATACGCTTTCCCATTTATACCACCTTATGCAAGTCCGAGTCTGGTTGCGATCTCGCTGGCTGCGTCTTCCTTCTCGAATGAGATGATCGCTTTCTTCTGGCCTTTCATCGTCGTCATGGTCCTGACGGAAGTGACTTTGAAGCCGTAGAGTGCTTCCATGTCTTTTTTGATCTGAGTCTTGTTGGATCTGAAGTCGACAATGACCTGAAGTTTGCCGTCTTCCATGTGGCTCATGGCTTTTTCTGTAATGAACGGATACTGAACGATAGACATCATGCTTCATCACCTTCACGGAGGATTTCGATTGCACCTGCGGTCCAGACGGTCAGACGGCCGGCGTGGGTACCCGGTGCGAGAAGCTCGGTGTTGAGTCTGGCGACGGAAACGATGTCGACACCCGGAAGGTTGCGGGCTGCTTTGAATGCGTCGCATTCGGAAGCGCAGACAACGAGGACGCTCTTTTTGCCTTTGTATTTTCTTCCTCTCATCTTACCTCTGCCGGCGCGGATGGTGCGGCCGAGTTTTGCGCGCATGACATCGTCGTAGATGCCGGCGGCTTTGAAGAAAGAGACGACGTCTTTGGTCTTGGTGAGGCCTTCGAAGGCGTCTTCGGCGATGATCGGGAGCTCTTCTGCGGCGAAGATGTGTCCTCTGGCGTACACGAGGGCTTCATCGCAGGTGGCTGCGACGGCTGAGCGGATTGCCAGGCGTCTTTCCTTGTTGTTGATCTTTTCGGTGTAGTCCGTTTCCGGTTTCGGCGGGTGTGCTCTGCGACCGCCGACGGCGAGCGGAATGCGGGCGGTTCTGGAACCGTTGACGATCCTCGGAACGTGGGAGGCGCCGCGGCCGGAACCCCAGCCTCTTGCGGAGGTCTGCATACCTGCATAGAGCGTCGGTCCGTACGGGTGTCTGCGTTTGGACTGTGCGGAGAGGACGGCTTTTTTGATCAGGTCGGGGCGGTAGCATTCGCTGAAAACGGCCGGGAGTTCGATCTCGCCGGACGGGTTTCCGGATAAATCTAAAATTTTTGCTGTAACCATTTATCTCACCCCTGCTGGGACTGGACGCTGACGTAGACGATCTTCGGTTCGCCGAGCGGAGCCATCTTGTTTCTGATCGGGTCTCTGATACGGATAAGTCTCTTGGACGGTCCCGGGACGCTGCCTTTGACGAGGATGTAGTCGCCGGTGACTTCACCGTAGTTCAGGATACCGCCGGCCGGCGTGATCTCTGCGCCGTCGGTGCCGATCTTGAGGATGCGCTTGTTGTATTCGGTTCTCTGGTGGTAACCGGTCTGACCCATCTGCGGGGTGACCCAGAAGACACGGCAGACACCTCTCGGACCGAGGTTACCGATCTGTCTCAGGCTTCCCTGTCTGGAGTGTTTGCCTTTCATGAGAGCAATACCCCATCTCTTGACAGGACCCTGTGTCCCTTTACCGGTGGTGATAGCAGCTGTATCGACAATGGCGCCTGCTTTGAAAAGGTCGCTGAAGGCGACGGCTGTGCCGAGGATGGATTTTGCATAGTCGAAAACGGCTTTCATGTCGTTTCCGCTGATGCCGGTCTCCATGACATCCGGAACTTTCTTCGGGATGCTTCTGACGGCTTTGGGCGTCGTGTATGTAATGGCCTTGATGTCGGTGACGAGTCCTTTGGACAGGAGGTCTTCGATCTCTGCGAGGGCTTCTGCAGTCTTTGCGGTCTTGGGGACTTTGATCCTGCGGGAGAGCTCGGGTTCGAGGTTCTCTGCCCATGCTTCAGCAGCGGCAACGTTGCCGTTCTCGCCGGAAACGTATGCGCGGATGGCTGCGACGTGGATCGCCGGGGTCTCGATGATCGTGACCGGAACGGAGATCTCAGTGCCTGCTGTCATGCTGTTCTTGATATCATCGACCATAATGACGTGGGTCATGCCTGCTTTGTAACCGGCAAACGCCTGTAATTTCGGCTGACCGTCAGCTGTCGGCCATGATCTGAATCTCGGGATGTGGCTTTTTGCTCTCTTGCGAGGGCTGTAGGCTCTTGAACCCCTGTCAGGTCTGTGAATTCTTGCCATTTTTTTACTCCTTATGGTTTTTTGGTCTCTGGACCGGGAGTAAAAACAACTATCAAAAAATGTCAGAATGAGTATGGAAATTCGTATGCGGACCCCGCCTCTGTCTTCATAACTGCTGATAAAATATAACAAGACAGGCAAAACGGGTAAGATCCGAATGCCGGAAACCGGAATCATCCGGAAACCATCATACATTGATCCATTCACAACATCGACTACGAAAATTATAACATTTTCGTGTTTCCTGCTGACCGTCACAGCCGCATGGCCGCTGTCAGCCGCAGGATCGGGCATTCGTGAATTGGCCCTGACACTTTATGTTGTTCCTACATTTCTCACCGGATAACTTCAGAAGACAAATTCTCTTCATGAAGCTCGTAAGACGAGTCGTCAACAAGTGCATTACAGTATATAAGACTTTCTGAGAAAATGAGGGCTGAAAAAGAGAAATCCAGACGGAATCCGGAAGAAATTTCCGGATATCGGACGGAGATCAGAAGGATTCCGGACAGATATCAGAAGAATATCATAAGGATTCCGGAGAGATATCAGAAGAATATCATAAGGATTCCGGACAGATATCAGAAGGATATCAGAGGGATTCCGGACAGATCCCGGATCTTTTTGTCAGATTCAGAACAGCCGGATTTCCGGAAAATAATTTCCTGCTCCGGAATAACCCGGAGAAATAAAAGACTGTCGTCCGCGGGAGGATGAATGAAAGAAAAACAGTACATCAGAGAAGAGACAGGCAAACTGTCAGGTTATGAGTCAGAATAATCACATAATATGAAACAGTCTGAACAGTCGAAGAATCTGAAAGAACCAAAGTAATTACAAAAATTGAAATAGTTTGAAACAATTTCAATTTTTGAAATAAAATGAGAGAATTTCGATTTTTGAAATAAAATGAAAGAATTTCTATTTTTGAAATAAAACAGAATAATTTCAATTTTTGAAATAAACCCGAACAATACCATATTTCGGAATAAACAAAAACGTGACATCACTCAGAAATCTGAAGAGGGTGGGCAGGATTATGTTTTTGGGACGTCGGTCAGAACAGGAACTCCTTGAAAGGAAATATGAAGGCGGAAATTTTGAATTTGCTGTGATCTACGGCAGAAGGCGTGTCGGGAAAACAGCTCTGATCGAAAAGTTCTGCGAGGGAAAGAAGGCGGTATTTTTTACCGCCCGCCGGACAAATCAGAGAACGAATCTGAAGATACTTGACTCGACCGTCCGGAAAGTTCTCGGGGAAGAGGAACAGGAAAAGAGGAACGGGGAAAATACGTCGCCGGAGGATCCCGATGCAGACAGGATCTTCGGGCGGATCGCAGAAGCGGCAGGATCCGAAAGGATCGTCCTGGTGATCGATGAATTCCCGAATCTGGCTGAAACGGACCCGGGCATTTCAGATTCTCTTCAGGTTTTCATTGACCATTATTTCAGAAAGACGAAGCTTTTCCTGATCCTCTGCGGCTCATCGATGAGTTTTATGGAAGAGCAGATCCTCGGTGCCAAAAGCCCTCTGTACGGCAGATGCACGATCCGGCTGAAGATCCGGCCGATGGACTATTATGAGTCAGCCCTCTTTTTCCCGGAGAGATCCCCGTCGGAAAAAGCTGAAATTTACGGCGCAGTCGGCGGAATCCCGATGTACCTGACGATGTTTTCGGATATGACGTCATCAGTCCCGCATCTCATTTCGGAGAATTTTCTGCAGACCGGATCTGTCCTTTCGTATGAGCCGGAAAATCTTCTCATGCAGGAAATGAAAGATCCCAAAAAATATACAGCCGTCATAGAAGCCGTTGCCGAGGGCAGAGCCCGCATCAGCGAGATCTCTTCAAAGACGGGCATATCACCTGTCGACGTCACGCGCGCGATCGATGACCTGATCGCTCTCGATTATGTCGTCAAAGTGACGCCGATCAACGAACCCGGCACAAGGAAAACGAGATATTTCCTGAAAGACAATCTTTTCCGCTTTTACTATTCGAACATCTTCGGAAAAGAAGACCTCCTCAAAGGAAGAACGGAAGAAGAAACGGAAAGAAACATCTCATCGATCCTGCCGCATTATACAGGAAAGATCTTTGAAGACATGGCCGCCGGCTATATCCGGCGTTTCCTCGGATACGGCGATATCGGCAAATGGTGGGGAACATCAAAAAACAGCCGGACATCGGAAGAGATCGACATCGTCGCCCGCCGGAAAACACTTTCCGGAAAAACGGAAGGATTGTTTGCCGAGTGTAAATTCAGAAATGAGCCTATGACCATCGATGTGCTTTTCCGTCTGGAAGACAGAGCCGCCGACGTCCGCGGATTCGATTCAAAAGAGTTTGCGCTCTTCTCTAAATCCGGATTTTCAGATGAACTGAAAGATCAGGCGGAAAGAGAAGGGGTTGTGCTTGTTGAACTGAAGGATATGTACATGAACCGGACCGAATAATCCGGTTCTGTAAATATACCTGTCCTGAAGGATCATTCTTTCCGGACACCTTTGAACGGTTTCCCGTCTTTTTTGCCGGCCATGAATTTTCCGGTCTTTCCGTCGCGTTTGATCCAGGTGCCGCTCGGCGTCTGAACCTGGCTGCGTGGGTTGCCTTTCTTTTCGCTTCCGACTGCTCCTCTTCTGGAACCGTTTCCTGTGTTTGATGCCATAAATATCGCCTGTATGATTTTTACTTTGTTCAAAGATTAACATGTCTGAGTAAAAACTCACATGAATCTTCTGAAGAAATTTTCATCATCTTTTCTGTTCTTTTTTTGTTGTTTTTC
>JAGAEB010000124.1 GCA_017613335.1 Methanosarcinaceae archaeon | reverse complement strand
GTTTCTTCTTCATCATGGGGTAGTAGGGTAGCCTGGTCCATCCTCGGACGTTCGGGACGTTCGGACTGCGGTTCAAATCCGCGCTACCCCATACAGAATATCATTTTTTTATTCGTTTTTGCTGCTCTTTTTTCCGGTTCTGTCTCATCCTTTCTGTCTGTCTCATCCTTTCTGTCTGTCTCATCCATTCTGTCTGTCTCGTCCTGTTTTCCGGCCTTACTTTCACCCCGCCTGCGGTCTCCTTTTATACATTCGGCCGTATTTACAGCATCATCAAACGGCAGACGGGAAAATGTCTGCAGAAATATTTTGCTTCAGGATCTGTTAATTTATGAAAGAGATCATTATTAAAGGAGCGTGTGAACACAATCTGAAAAACGTGTCTGTCTCGCTCCCGAAAGATAAACTGACAGTCATCACAGGCGTTTCCGGATCGGGGAAATCGACGCTTGCCTTCGATACGATCTATGCGGAAGGCCAGCGGAGATACGTGGAATCCCTTTCATCGTATGCACGTCAGTTCCTGGGGATCATGGACAAGCCGGATGTGGAAAGCATCGAAGGGCTGTCGCCTGCGATCTCCATCGAGCAGAAGACGACGTCCAAAAACCCACGCTCGACCGTCGGGACCGTGACGGAGATCTACGATTATTTCAGGCTTCTCTTTGCCAGGATCGGAACGCCTTACTGTCCGGAACACCACCTGAAGATCGAATCACAGTCGCCCGAAAAGATCGCGGATCTCGTCTATTCGGAATTCGAAGGCATGGTCACGATCCTTGCGCCGGTCGTCCGCAAAAAAAAGGGAACTTATCAGCAGCTCATCAAAGACCTCAATGCGGAAGGATTCACGAGAGTCCGCGTCAACGGCGACATTTACAGGACCGACGAAGAGATCGAGCTTGACCGCTACCGGATGCACAATATAGACATCGTGATCGACCGCATCGACGTCGACGATGAAAACGAAAAAGCCCGCCTCGTCGAAGCCTGTGAAAAAGCGACGGCCAAAGCGTCGGGTCTCGTTTACGTCTACGGTGCCGCCAATTCATTCCGGAAGAACACCGCCGGCGGGAAAATACAGACAAAAGGCCTCTCCGGAAAGATCGTCAAAAAAAGACAGGATCTTTCCGAAAACCTTGCCGGAGACCTCTCCGACGATGACAGCGACGACGGGCCGGAGATCATCGAAGTCACTTATTCTTCCAAGATGGCCTGCCCGGAATGCGGCCTCGCCTTTGAAGAACTTCAGCCGCGCATGTTCTCATTCAACAATCCGCTCGGCGCCTGTCCCGAATGCAACGGCCTGGGCTTCAAAATGGAATTTGACGAGAACCTGATCATCCCCGACAAAGAGAAATGCATCGCAGACGGTGCCGTTGCCGTCTTCAGGAATTTCCTCGACGGCTACCGCATGCAGTATCTTGCAGCCGTTGCCGCGCACTGCGGCTACTCCGTCATGACGCCGATCAAAGATCTGACGCCGGAGCAGTACGATGTCCTCATGTACGGCTCGAAGGAAAAGATGAATTTCACCATGAAAATGAATCAGGGCCAGACAAGCTATTCCCACACCGGGACATGGGAAGGTATCCTGCCTCAGTGCAGCCGTCTCTACACGCAGACGACTTCCGAATACCGGCGCCAGGAATTCGAGAAATTCATGAAAGTCTCGCCCTGCAGCAAATGCGAAGGAAAGAGGCTCAACGACAAAGTCCTGTCCGTGAAGATCGATGACAAAACGATCATCGACGTCACAGACCTCTCCGTCGATGATGCTCTTGACTTTTTCCGCCATCTCGACCTCACGCAGAAACAGTATGAGATCGCCCACCTGATCATGAAAGAGATCGTATCCCGCCTGGAATTCCTGCGTCAGGTCGGCCTGGGCTACCTCACCCTTTCCAGAAGCGCCGGAACGCTCTCCGGCGGCGAGGCCCAGCGCATCCGCCTGGCGACGCAGATCGGATCCAATCTCACCGGTGTCCTTTATGTCCTCGATGAACCGTCGATCGGTCTGCACCAGCGCGACAACGAAAAACTCATCGCGACGCTCAAAGGTCTCCGCGATCTCGGAAACACGGTCATCGTCGTCGAACACGATGAAGATACGATCCGGGAAGCTGATTATGTCATCGACATGGGCCCGGGCGCCGGCATCAACGGCGGCTATGTCGTTTCAGCCGGAACGCCCGGCGAGATCGAAAAAGACGTGTCGTCCCTGACCGGCCTTTACCTCAGCGGCCGCGAAAAGATCCCTGTCCCTTCAAAGCGCCGCACATCCGATGAATATGTCCGCCTGTCGGGCTGCACCGGGAACAATCTCAAAAACGTCGACCTCAAAGTGCCGATCGGCGTCCTGACCGTCGTGACAGGCGTTTCCGGTTCCGGAAAATCGACGCTCATCTACGATACGCTCTATCCGGCGCTGATGACGGCCGTCAACAAGTCAAAGCCGCACGGCGAACCTTACAGGGAACTGTCTTTCGATGCCGGGATCGATAAAGTCATCGTCATCGATCAGGATCCGATCGGAAAGACGCCGCGGTCCAATCCGGCCACCTACACGAAGATCTTCGACCGCATCCGCGATGTCTTCTCGGAGACGAAAGAAGCCAAAGTCCGTGGTTACGGCCCCGGCCGGTTCTCTTTCAATGTCAAAGGCGGCCGCTGTGAAGCCTGTCAGGGTGACGGTCTGATCCGCATCGAAATGAACTTCCTGCCCAATGTTTATGTTGAGTGTGAAGAATGCAGAGGCACCCGTTACAACAGCGAGACGCTTGAAGTCAAGTACAACGGAAAATCGATCGCCGATGTCCTCGACATGACCGTGGCCGAAGCGAAGATCCATTTCAAAAACAGACCCGATATCTTCAGCAAACTTGAGACGCTTTCCCGCGTCGGTCTTGATTACATAAAGCTCGGCCAGAGTTCGACGACCCTCTCCGGCGGCGAGGCGCAGCGCATCAAACTGACGCGCGAACTCTCAAAGAAAGCCACCGGAAAGACGATCTATCTCCTGGACGAACCGACGACGGGACTTCATTTCCACGACGTGAAAAAGCTTATCGGCGTTCTCAATGATCTTGTCGACATGGGCAATACGGTCATCGTCATCGAGCACAATCTCGACGTCATCAAGTCAGCAGACTATATCGTCGATATGGGCCCCGAAGGCGGAAACGACGGCGGACGGATCATCGCGGAAGGAACGCCCGAAAAGATCGCACAGACAAAAGGCAGTTACACGGGTCTTTTCCTGAAAAAAGTCCTGATGAACAGATAAGACGCCCGGGCGCTGTCTTCTGCGCCCCGGCGGATGTCCCGGATATCCGTCACAGATGCAGACATCACCGGGGATGATCCGGAATACCGAATTATTTATGTTACATGAATGATATAACAGAGAGACGGATCCTGATCATCAGCCGTCATGGGACACGCTGTCCGGTATTGTCTTTTGGTATTGTCTTTTGGTATTGTCTTTTGGTATTGTCTTTTGTCCTGTCATTTGTTTGTGATCTGTCCTGTCGTTTGTCTGTCATTTGTCTGATCTATTATTTTTAAAATGAGGTGTTTTTCATGAAAATCTCGACAAGGGGCCGGTACGGTCTTCGCGCTATGCTTTATCTTGCTGTCCGCTACAACCGTTCCGTCGTCTCGCTCAACGAAATTTCTGAAAAGGAAGATATTTCCATGAACTATCTGGAACAGATCTTCATCAATCTCCGCAAAACTGAACTTGTGACAAGCGTCAGAGGCGCCAAAGGCGGCTATTCACTCTCCCGTCCGCCGTCAGAGATCAGCGTCAGCGAGATCCTGAACGCCCTCGAAGGATCATTGAGTCTTGTCTCCTGCCTCGACGGAGACGTCTGTGATCAGGCAGACAGCTGCGCGACACGCATCCTCTGGAAAAAAATGACAGAAGCCATGGAGCTCGTCGCACAGACGACCACTCTTCAGGATCTTCTGGAAGATGCCTCGATCAATGTTTCCAAAAGAGCCTGAATGCTACAGAGATCAGTATCCTGACAGGCAGGCAGCCGTCAGACTTTTTTCACGGCTGCACAACAGTGATCGCGCCCGCACATCTCACAGTTG
>JAGAEB010000123.1 GCA_017613335.1 Methanosarcinaceae archaeon | reverse complement strand
GATATCTGTTTTTCCTGGTTTCAAAAAGATCTTTTGCTTCAGCTTCTGTGAGTTCAGTTCCGGATGTTTTTTTGTGTGTTTTGGTATGCGTTTTGGTGTGTTTTTTACCGGTTTTCGGGCGGTTTGACTTTTGAAACACTTTTTTAATCAGACGATTTACCTTTTTTTTCAGTTTTTTGAAATAATTGTTTATCTGATTGTCAGTCATGGGCCTGCCCCGGACGTTGATGAAAATTGATACAGGGAAAAATACAATGGAATATACAGAATAATTCCGCAGACTGCACCGGAATAAAAAAAGGCCGGACCCGTTTCCGGATCCGGCCTTTCAGGGAAAGCCGCTGGAGGGATTTGAACCCCCGGCCTGCTGATTACGAATCAGCCGCTATACCGCTAAGCCACAACGGCGGAAGAACAATGCTTTCAGAGAAAGCAAATCGATAAAGAGATTTATAATATTTAAAAATTCGCATTCATGCCTGTCTGAAAACAAAAACCGGTAACCGGATGTCCGGTTGCCGGTATTGTGATCGATTCATTATTTTCAGTCGATCCGGATGAGATCAGGCGACGGCTAACGTTGAATTGCCTGAAGCGGATGTTTCGCCGCTTTCTGCCTGTCCGGCGGATGCGCTCTGCTCTTCGGAATATTCCTCAAGGATGCCGCCGATCGTCGTGGATGCCGTGTTGGCGGCGGTTGAGTCGACGGTGTAAGCCGTTATGCTGAAAACACCGTCATCAGAACTCTCACAGATGTATCTGACACCGTCTTTGGAGGAAGCCAGTGTTGTTTCCATTTTGCTGCGGAGGTCGTCGCTCATGTTGAGGAAACGCAGATCAAGTGCGTATGCGTTGTCAGAAGTGCCGCCGCTTTCGAAATACTGTTCGTAGCCGGCTGTGCTGCCTGCCATCGCGAGGTATTCATAATCAGAATTCTTTTCCGGAATGTGGGAAGCAATGACATTGTAAGTGTCTGCTCCTGCGGAGCCGCCAAGAATGGAAAGTATGTTTCCGACAGCATACTGGGAGCCGACGATCGTCGGGTTGCCCGGGATCATATATCTTCCGTCCTCAAGAGCGAGGAGAGCATATCCGTTCGATTCACCGAGATATCTGCCGGTAACTTTGGCTTTGCTGATATCTGCGGGCTCATAGAAATAAACACTGTCGGTAGAGATTCCGTAGGATCCGTCTTCTGTCGGGCTGTAGTAATACATATAAGCGACGAGGGCGCTGTTGATGCCCGTTGTGTTGTTGAAGACATCATTGATGTTGTTCGGATCGTGGACATACTGGGCATAAACGACACCGGACGGGAGGTATTTGACGACATCGTTGATGCCGTTGAAGTCCATATTGACGGAACTGTTTTTATATGCGTTCAGTGATAATTCTCTGACGTCCCTCGACGGGTTCTGTTCCTGACCTGAAAAAAGGTAGGAGAATCCGACAAGAACACCGGATCCGACCATCAAAAGGATTGCAAAGAGGGCGCCGAAAGCAATCAGTTTTTTTCTTTCCATATTTTTACTTCCAACTTCAGTCTGAAAGATCTGCTGCCGGAATACGACAATCCGGAGTTTTTCGGATTCTTTCCGGGATTGCCGGAAATGCGGTCATGCGGCAGATCTTTATAAATTATCCATAGGGAATAGTGTGGGAAAAGCCATCCATTCTATAAAAAAATAAGGATGGAATGACCGGCATCCCGGCATTATCAGCCTGCCTGTCCGCCGGTCTGTCCGTCAGTCTGTCAGTCAGTCTTTTCCCTGATTTTTCCGTCACGCCGGCATGACGATCTTTTTGGCGTCTTCGAGGGAAGCGTCTTCGACGGTGATCGCATAGATGGCATTGCACATACGGACGGCTTCATCGAGCGGTTTCTGGTGGATGTTTCTGCCTGTTGCGTTTCCGCCGGCGCCGCTGATGTGGATCTGGTTGTGAAGGTCTTCCAGGAATTTGGCCGGATCGGTTCCGGATCCGCCGGCGCAGACGACTTTTGTGCGGCCTGCGGCGAGGATGGCTTCTTTGAAGATCTCCTGGGATTTGGCGCCGTCTGCTTTCGGATAGTTGACTTTGACGAAGTCAGCGCCGAGGCAGGCACCGGTTCCGGTGGCGCCCGCGATCAGGTGCGGGTCTTTTTCGGCGGCAACGGCCTTTCCGCGCGGGTAGATCCAGAGGACGGCGATGAGACCGATCCTGTGAGCTTCATAGATGATCTGGGCGGCCTGCTCGAGCATATCGGATTCGTATTCGCTTCCGAGGTAGACTGTGTAGCCGACGCCGAGAATCTTCAGGCCGCTGTTTTCTTTGAATTCGGCGACCTGGTCGATGCTGTAGAGCTGGGTGCTGAACGGGTCATCCTGCGCGGTCTTGACAAGGTGTGTCTTGGAGTTGAGCTTGACCAGATACGGGACATCTTTGTAGTCCATTCCGTAGCGGGCGATGAGACCGAGCTGCGTTGCGAAAACACCGATCTTTGCCTGGGATGCGATGCGGAACATGTGTTCCGGGTCGCTGTCATCCAGCGGAATGTCTTTTCCGTAAAAGTCATCGTTTAAGTGTTCGATCTTCTGGTCACCGGCAAAAAGCATCAAACGACCGCTTTTCTGAGTGATGGCGAGATAGTTTTTGATATATTCTTCACGGGCTGCTTTCGGGACGTCCAGCGGGACGATAACATTGTCTTTTGTGATTTTCGGCATAATTTTTCCTCGTGTCCTGTCGGGTCTGACAGGGTCTGATAAAAAATCTGTAATGTGATAATATGTAAGATGATGGTTGATGCGGACAGAGATGCAGATTGAGTGATTATAATATAAATACAATATCAATTAAATGTGATAAGGCATGACATTTGATTATGCCCGGAAGGATGATGATCCGGATAATGACTTATCCTGTGATCTGAAAAAGGAAAAAGCATCATCTGTATAATAAGTTTGCTTTAAATCGTGATAAAAATCCGGGTATATACATCTGACCGACATCAGAAAATCGCCGGATAAAGATGTCCGGCGTCTCAAAAGAAATCAATATCCGGATCAGATACCGGAGCAACATAATGAATTCTTGTGCGTAAATACGCATAAGAATTCATATTGAATTTTTATCCAGCAGGAACTCCACTATGCCGATGTGCAGAGTGCCGTTTTCATCAAACCATCTGTTTCCTGTGTCCCCGCGGACGACGACTTTTCTGAACGAATCCCCGGTATATCTGAACTGATCGGTTTCAGCGTGCAGTTTCTCTTCGTCAGGCATTGCAAAAGCCGACTGGATATACACTTTATCCCCGTATCTGTTGGCGACAAAATCAATTTCTTTGGAGATGCGGACGGACTTCCCGTCAGGATTTTTGGCATTTATGGTAACAACACCGACATCCACAGAATATCCGCGGATACAGAGTTCGTTGTAGATTGCATTCTCCATCAGATGTGTTATTTCCTGCTGTCTGAAATTCAGGCGGGCATTGCGGAGACCCGGATCCTCGCAGTAATATTTCTGCGGGTACATGAAATAACGTTTACCTTTCACATCATAACGTTTCGATTCCGAGAAAAGGAAAGCGTCAATCAGATAGTCGATGTATTTTCTGACCGTACCCTCGCTGACGTTCCTGAACTCAGAAGCGATTTTTTTGGGATTTGTCAGGGAACCTGTGTTTGAACAGAGAAAATCAATGATGCCTTCAAGAACATCCGGATGATCAATCCTGTGCCTTTCTTCGATGTCTCTGATGTAAGTTTCTCTGAACAGTCCTTTCAGATATTCTGCTTTTTCTTCATCGGAATTCATAGATAACAGGCGGGGCATGCCTCCGAAAGTGAGATAATCATGATAAGCTGCCTGCCTGTCCCCGCCTTTTGCTGACAGGAACTCTGAGAACGACAGAGGATGAAGACGAATTTCATCTCCGCGGCCGCGGAACTGAGTCAGCACATCGGAACTGAGCATACGGGAATTGCTGCCGGATACATACAGATCGAGATATCCGGTATTGAGGAGGCTGTTGAGAGGCTCATAAAATGTGATTTTGTCTCCGTCTTCAACATACGGATTTCTGATCGAAGAAATCATCTGGATCTCATCGATCAATACATACCTTTTTCTGCCGTCAGATGTACGCAATTTCACATAGTCGTATAAGGCCAGAGGATTCCTGAGAGGAACAGCATCAATCTCATCGAGTTTTATCTCTATGATGTCGCCGGGATCCACGCCCTCCGATATGAGGCGGTTCCTGAAAAGAGTGAAGAGCAGGTAGGATTTTCCGCATCTCCGGATGCCGGTGACAATCTTCACCATGCCGTTCCATCTGTGCGACAGTAGTTTTTCCAGATATTGATCTCTCTTGATTTCCATTGCGACATGTTGTATGATATTGAATGATTTAAAGGTTATTGAATTCTTGTGCGTAAATACGCATAAGAATTCATTTTGTATGAAGGCGACAGGATATTCCGGATTATACATCATATCATTCCTGCCGGGTTCAGATGCAAAGATCATCATTGCTGCGTGATGCGCCGGCGAACGTTTTTCATCGGATGCAGAGGAATCGCGTCTGCGATGATCAGATGGCTTCGCTGCAGAAGAAACGACAAAAGAAACGGCATAATGAATTCTTGTGCGTAAATACGCATAAGAATTCATATTGTATGAAGGCGACAGGATATCCGGATCATGCATCATATCATTCCTGCCCGGGTTCAGATGCAAAGATCATCATTGTTGTGTGATGCGCCGGCCGACGTTTTTCATCGGATGCAGAGGAATCGCGTCTGCGATGATCAGATGGCTCCGCTGCAGAAGAAACGACAAAAGAAACAACATAATGAATTCTTGTGCGTAAATACGCATAAGAATTCATTTTTGTATGAAGGCATCAGAATGTTCCGGCGGATGCAGAAGAGGTATGTCTGCCGCGATCCGGTCACTTCGTCCCGGCAGGATCGACAAAAAAAGATATGAAATTAAAAAACAGATGCGGGAGATAACAAAAAACAAACAGGAATAATATGGGCCTGATGGGACTTGAACCCGTGACTGACCGGTTATGAGCCGGGCACTCTGACCAACTGAGTTACAGGCCCTCGATGAGAATCTGAAGGACGGAGATAAAACAGATCGGATGATTATAAAAGTTTTGTACGGGTGAGCGGAACTGATCAGGAACAGATCATGAACTGACCGCAGATGAAAGAAACAAAAGATGAAAAACAAAAGACGAAAATAAAGAAGCGCCGCCTACAGGACTCGAACCTGTGACATGCTGGTTAACAGCCAGCCACTCTACCTACTGAGTTAAGGCGGCATGCGCTCGCATATAAATGAAAACGACAGGAAAGCTGACGAAAAGAAAGAGAAATAAGGTAAAGGATCAGGCGCCGCCTACAGGACTCGAACCTGTGACATGCTGGTTAACAGCCAGCCACTCTACCT
>JAGAEB010000122.1 GCA_017613335.1 Methanosarcinaceae archaeon | reverse complement strand
TATTCCTGTCGGCGTTATCGTCTCTGCATATTTTCTGAATTATTCCGGTTATTACAGTAAGGCTGTCGGTTCTGTAAGTTGCTGTGAATTATAATATCTGTGTTTTATCTTCTGCCTCATTATTCCTGACTCTGACGGCTCTTTCTGTGTTTTTTCGGATTTTTTATCAGATTTATGTTATATTTTGTCCGTTCCTTCAGTATACTGCACTTGAAAGGTCACAACGGAATGATCATTCACCGGATGATCCGGTCCGGCCGGCCTTTTGAGTTTTTGATTGAGTCTGGTTGACAGACAGGAGAATTATTATGGCAAAATGTAACGCATTTGCGGCAACCGAGTCGCTTAACGGCATCAGGTTCGAGCTTTTTTCGCAGGATGAACTGGCGGCGATCCATGAGGCCACGATGGATGTCCTTATGGATCCGGGCATTCAGGTCTCCAACGCGGAAGCAAGACGCATTTTCAAAGAAGGCGGCTGTATCGTTGATGAAAAAACGCATGTCGTCAAAATCCCGGAGTATGTCGTCAGACATGCTCTTCTGACCGCGCCGTCCCGGTTCACGTTATGGGGCCGCGAAAAGAAATTCAACACCGTTATGGAATGCGGCGGCAAAGTCCACTGGACATGCTTCGGTACCGGTGTCAAAGTCTGCAGATATCTGGGCAGCGGGAAATATCAGACCGTCGACTCAACGGAAGCAGACATCGCCGAGATTGCCAAGCTCTGCGACTGGGCAGAAAATATCGACTACTTCTCACTCCCTGTTTCTGCCAGAGATTACGCCGGGAAAGGCGCTCAGGATGTCCATGAAGTCTTTACACCGCTGACATCCACTCAGAAACACTACCATGATATCGACCCGGTCGGCCCGAATATCGAGACCTACTGGGAGATCATCAAAGCTTTCTACGGCGGCAATGAAGACGAGGCCATGAAAAAACCGATCATGTCCATGCTTCTCTGCCCGACAAGCCCTCTTGAACTTTCCGACAATGCCTGCCAGGTCATCATGAAAGGCGCCCGTTACGGCATGCCCGTCAACGTGCTCAGCATGGCCATGTCCGGCGGATCTTCCCCCGTCTATCTGGCAGGCACGCTCGTCACGCACAACGCAGAAGTCCTCTCAGGTATCGTTCTCGGCCAGCTCACCGTTCCGGGTGCGCCCAATTTCTACGGCAGTTCCACAACGACTTTCGATCTGAAAAAAGGAACCGCGCCGGTCGGTGCGCCGGAACTGGGTCTTATCAGTGCGGCCGTCTCCAAACTTGCCAAATTCTACGGCCTCCCGGCCTTCGTTGCCGGTGCCTAGTCTGATTCCAAAGTTCCGGATTCACAGGCAGGCCACGAAAAAACGATCACAACACTTCTCCCGGCACTCGCCGGCTCCAACACCATCTACGGCGCAGGCATGCTTGAACTCGGTATGACTTTCAGCAACGAGCAGCTGATCATCGACAACGACATCATCTCCATGGTCAAAAAATCGATGGAAGGAATCCCGGTCAGCGAAGAGACCCTCGGCGTCGACCAGATCCAGAAAGTCGGCATCGGCAACAATTTCCTCGCCCTCAAAAAGACAAGAGAACTCGTGGACCTTCCCTCCGACCCGTCCGTCATCGACAGAAGAATGTTCGGTGACTGGGCGGCCGCAGGCTCCAAAGACATGGCCGACAGAGCTCACGAACAGGTTGTCGACATCCTGAAGAATCACGAAGTGCCGCCGATCGACAAAGACATCTACGCTGAAATGAAAGCGATCGTCGACAGAGCAGACAAAGAATTCAAAGTCTGAACCCGGCGGGACTGCATCAAAAGAAACGACCGGCCGGAATGAACAGGAAAATATCTGATCTGCCCGGGATCCGCCTTCTGTGTCCGTATGTGTCTGATCCGTTTCTGATCCGTTTCAGGGCTTCCCTGCACATATGATCCGCTTCGGTTATCGGAACCGATACGGGACAGGATCACAGCGGCGGATTTCCGCAGACAGATCCTCCGGCCGGTATCTCAGATTTTACTTATTATCGGAGGATGGATTATTATGGCATCAAAAGATGAAATCATTGCAAAAGCAAGAGAAGCGATTGACGAATTTGACAAAGAAATGGCAGAAGAAGCCGCACAGGAAGCCATCGCTACAGGCATCGACCCGGTCGAGATCATCGAAAAAGGATTCACCGCTGCGATGGTCGATGTGGGCGCACAGTTCGAACAGGGAAAACTTTTCCTTCCGCACGTTCTGGCGGCATCCGAAGTCATGAACGCAGGCATCGCTGTCCTCAGACCGGAAATGGAAAAAAGAAAGGCGCAGACAGAAAGCCTCGGCAAGGTCATCGTCTGCACGATCGAAGGAGATATCCACTCCATCGGAAAAGACATTCTCGTCTCAATGCTCGGTATTGCAGGCTTCGATGTCATCGACCTCGGAAGAGATGTCGCCTGCACAGAGATCGTTGAAAAAACAAAAGAGATCAGACCGCTTCTTGTCGCAACTTCCGCTCTGATGACCACGACAATGGTCAATCAGATCAAAGTCGAAGAGCTCCTGAAAGAAGCCGGTCTCCGCGACTCCGTCAAGACGATGGTCGGCGGTGCGCCGTGCACGCAGGACTGGGCCGATCAGATCGGCGCAGACATCTATGGTGAAAGCGCCATGGACTCTGTCTCCAAAGTCAAAGCAGCTGTTCTCTGAACGCCCGGGATCGTTTCAGAATGATCCGGCAGGGATTTTCCCGGATATCCGGTTTTCCGGCATTTTCGGTTTTCCGGCATTTTCCGGATCTTCCCGGAAAATCCCTGATTTCACGGTCTCTGAAAATTTCTTCAGTCAGGAGTGATTTTATGGCAGATCTGCAGGACGAAAAATCCAGACAGAACAAAAAGAGAATCAAATACGGGTATATGTGGGCTCTTTTCTGTGCGGTCTTCTGGGGTATGTGGTATCTTCCCGGAACGGCAATATGGGCTCTCAATCCGTTCGACGTCATGCTCGAAGAACTGAGTATTTCAACAGGAGATGCTTCCGTTTCCTATCTGACTGTGGCAATTCTCATATCGGCTTTCAATGCTGTTGCCTGCGTTGCTGCACTTCTTCTGTGGAACGCTGTCATCGGCAGATACAAGCTGGAGGAACTCGGGCGGACGATCCGTTCCGTCAGGCATTGTTCCAAATGGTTCTTCCTCGGCGGCATCTTCGGTCTTTTGGCCGTTCTTGGCTCATTCATGGCAATGGGCTATATCGGCGCTTCATTTTCAGCCGTCGCCGGTCTTCTTTACCCGGTCGTCGGCGCCACGGTTTCCCGCTTCTGGTACGGGGAACGCGTCTCAAAAAGAGCAACGGTCGGGATTTTCCTGATCGTTTTCGGAGGCATCGCCATCTATGCAGGCGGCCTCATCACTGAACTCAGCGCCGGATCGGGCGTTCCCTGGTTCGGTTACATCGGCGGTATCATGGCAGCTGTCTGCTGGGGCATCGAAGGCGCAGTCGCCGGAAAAGGTCTCGATATCGCAGAACCGGATGCCGGTCTGACAGCGCGTTTCATCGCAGAGGGGCTTTATTATTGGGTCATTATCCTCCCGGTCATCGCGCTCTGCGGCATTCCTGTCTACAAATATGCGCTGCAGGTCATACAGGATCCGCTTGTTCTTGTCATCCTCGCTTTCATGGGCATTACATTCGGTTACTGTTATGTCACCTGGTACAAATCCTTCCCGCTCATCGGCGTCGGAAGGGGTCAGGGCATCGGAAATCTTTACGGCATCTTTGCCGTTGTCTTCGTCATCCTTTTCATGGGCGGTTTTCCGGGATGGGCATTGCTCATCGGCGCGATCCTCTGTATTGCGGGAAGCTTCCTGATGTTCTCTGAAAACACGGAAAACGTGGAAACGCTGAGAGGAGGGGAGCGAAATGGCAAAACAGCCGATCAAGATCCGCATCATCGACTACATGAGCGACGGCATCGAAAGATGGAGCAGCGACATCGTCTCCGTCATGTGTGCCGAATACAACATTTCAATGACCTGTGCCGTCAGCCGGGATTACATCAATTTCAATCTGATCGAACTGGCCGCGAACGGTTTCCTGAAAAGCACCGATGAAATGATCGATACAGAAGGCAAATACAAAAAAGACGCTCTCCTCTTCAGGTATGTCATCACTGACGCAGGAAAAGAGCGCGCAGAAGCTCTCAGGAGGTGATCAGGCATGCAGACTGAAGCGGCTCTTGCAGCATACAGCGATATGTGGGCTGATGCTGTGATCCCGTACTCGGAATATCTCTGGATGATCATTATCATCATAACAGCGCTTTCCGCTCTCTATATGGCCCGCAGGTTCGTGACGACATTCTGAGTCATTTCAGATGCCGGCCCGGCCGGGAAATCCGGCGGAAAACTGCCGGAATACTCTGCCGGAAACTGCCGGAAATCCGCTGAAAATCTGCCGGAGTACTGCGCAGAAATCTGCCGGAGTACTGCCTGAAATCCGGAGGACTCTGAAACAGGCTGTCCGAAACAAAACATGCCTGCTTTCAGATTCCTTCCCGGCAGATGTTTCATGACACCGTTCTGAAACCTTGTTCCTTCCGGTTTTCTGAAAACCCGGTTCCCCGGGTTTCTGAAAATCCGTTTCCTTCCGGGTTTTCTGAAAATCCGCTTCCTCCCGGGTTTTCTGAAAACCCGTTTCATGCTGTGATATTTTTGAAATCCGTTATCACGGATAATCCCTGATGTTTTCTCTTTCTTTTTCGGAGATTCTGATATGACTTCCTGTAATACGATCGATCGTCATGAAGACGTCCAACATGAAGACGTCCAACATGAAGACGTTCAACATGAAGACGTCCAACATGAAGACGTTCAACATGAAGACGTCCAACATGAAGACGTTCAACATGAAGACGTCCAACATGAAGACGTTCAAC
>JAGAEB010000121.1 GCA_017613335.1 Methanosarcinaceae archaeon | reverse complement strand
CATCTGAATGTTCACATCTGAATGTTCACATCTGAATGTCCACATCTGAATGTTCACATCTGAATGTTCACATCTGAATGTCACATCCCCGAATGTTACATCCCCGAATGTTATCCCGAGATGAAATTATGTCACAGACGCAAAAAGCATCCCTCGTCCTCATCGTCTCCGTTCTGGCTGTCGCGGCTCTTGTCGGACTGTCTTTCGGATATGTGACGCCGGATCTCAATGAAAAAATGATCCGGTTTACGGAAGCCGACATTTATTTTTCCGGGACGGATGCTGACATCGTGATATTCTATGATACGGATTCTCTCGTCGGGTCCTATGTTCTCTTATTCGGGAGCCATGATCTTGAAGATGACGTCCTGTCGCTCGTCTCTCCCCTGGGAACACCGGAAAACATCGATTTCAGGCGGAATCAGGCAACCGTCCGCATAAGCGGCATATCTTCAGAAAAAAACGGTTTCTATCTCCACGATTCATGCCGTCTGGGCGATACTGTCGAAAAGCTTGTTCTGATCTATCCTGACGGCAGAGAAAAGGTCATTCTGAATGCATCTGAAACACCTGACACGTTCTATGAAGATGAAACAGTCCTGTTGTCAGACTCAGTCTGATGATGTTTCTGTCCGATTCAGTTTTCCCGGCTGTTTCCCGGGCAGAGTGTCCGCGTACGGGAATATGAGGAATTATTTCAGGAATAAGCAGGAATAGGCGGGAATATCCCTGAATGCAAAAATTTTATATATCAAATATCCCTTCTTAGGGAATGCACAGCTCACAGGGAGCCTTACAAGGCATGAGAAGCTGTGTGAAACTCAAACTCTGAAACGAACGCGTAAACCCGGAATTTCATGGGCTCGTGGTCTAGATGGTTATGACGTCGCCTTGACATGGCGGAGGTCCTGGATTCGAATTCCAGCGGGCCCACTCAGGTTTATCCGTTTCAGAATACGGAGATTTCAGAAGATACAGCCTGCCCAAGTAGCTCAGTTGGGAGAGCGCTACCCTGAAGAGGTAGCTGTCGCTGGTTCAAGTCCGGCCTTGGGCACTTCGCAGATACGGTCTGATCTTAACGATCCGGCTGTACCGGCAATATCATACTCTCGTACACTGGTAGTGTAGTGGTTATCACCAGGCGTTGCCAACGCTTGAACCCGGGTCCGAATCCCGGCCAGTGTACTTTTTTTTTTATTTTCCTTGTTTTTTCACCGTTTTCATCTCGTCGGCCTGCTTTATGTTTTTGCCTCTGTTTTTCGCCTTCTTTCTGTGTTTACTGTCTTGTTTTTCGGCTGATTTCCGTTTAATTCCCGTTTTCTGCTTTTTTTGTTTTTACGATGGTTTTCGTTGCTTTCTGTCATATCGGGCTCATATGTATGTATTACTGACAGTTATTATTCTCAAACAAATTTATATACGTTCCCGACCCTTTAAGACTGTTAAATCCGGATCAGAATCTGACGTTCACGGATTCGGTGATCATTTATTTCGTTTTTCGCGAATTTGGTGAATCTATGGCAAGAAATATAGTTGTTGAGCCGTCCTCGGCAATCCCGATTGAAAAGCAGCAGATCGAACTGGTCGAGAGAAAAGGTATCGGCCACCCTGACAGTATCGCAGACGGTCTGGCTGAAGCTGTCAGCCGCGCTTTATGCAGAGAATACATTTCCAAATGCGGCTGCGTTCTCCACCACAACACGGATGAGACGCAGATCGTTGCAGGCCGTTCCGCGCCGGCATTCGGCGGCGGTGAAGTCATCCAGCCGATCTACATGCTTCTCGTCGGCAGGGCAACAAAGGAGTTCAACGGGATCGAGATCCCGACAGACACGATCGCCCTGAAAGCTGCCAGAAAGTATCTCAGAGACAACATCGAAAGCCTTGACATTGATTCCGATGTCATCCTCGACTGCAAGCTCGGACGCGGTTCTTCCGACCTCAACGATGTCTTCAGCAGGAGTGAAAACAGCAAATATGTCCCGTCGGCCAACGACACTTCGTTCGGTGTCGGCCACGCGCCTTTTTCAGAGCTCGAAAACATCGTTTACAACACAGAGCGCTCTCTGATCAACGATCTCAAAAAGAAGAAGGGTCTCAAAGCCGTCGGTGAAGATATCAAAGTCATGGGTCTCAGAAACGGCGACAGCATTTCCCTGACGATCTGCAGCGGCCTTGTCGGCAGATATGTCGATGACATCGACGCCTACGTCAACATCAAAGAAGAAATGATCGATTACGTCAAGGATCTGGCTGTCGGCTACACGAACCGCCCGGTCGACGTCCATCTGAACACGGCTGATGACATCGAAAAGAAATCCGTCTTCCTGACCGTCACAGGCACGTCCGCCGAAATGGGCGACGACGGCTCTGTCGGACGCGGCAACCGTTCCAACGGCCTGATCACGCCCAACCGCCCGATGAGCATGGAAGCGACCAGCGGCAAAAACCCGATCAACCACATCGGAAAGATCTACAACCTCCTGTCGACGCAGATCGCCCGCAAAGTGGCCTGCACTGTCGACGGCGTCGAAGACGTTTACATCAAACTCCTCTCCGAGATCGGAAAGCCGATCGATCAGCCGCTCATCGCAAGCGCACAGATCGTCCCGAAGGAAGGCGCCCGCTTCTCTTCCGTCAAATACGAAGCCGAAGCCATTATCGATGACTGGCTGGCTGACACGCACAAGATCACTGAAATGGTCGCGAACGGCGAACTGGATACTTTCTGATCCGTTTTCAGATCAGGAAAGATCCTCCGGCAGACAGATATCTCAATCTGTCTGCTTTTTTATTTTCACATACATTTCCCGTTTTTGCTTCCTTCTGTTTTTGTTTTGGTGTCCTTCTGTTTTTGTTTTGGTGTCCTTCTGTTTTTATTTTGCTGTCCTTCTGTTTTTGTTTTTCTGTCCTTCTGTTTTTGTTTTGCTGTCCTTCTGTTTTTGTTTTTCTGTCCTTCTGTTTTTGTTTTGCTGTCCTTCTGTTTTTGTCTGCTTTCCTTCCGTTTTTGTTTTGCTTTCCTTCTTATTTTCGGGATAAATCCGTTCATTTATCCGTCAATTTTTTTAACAATAACCTGTTATTATCATCCGATACGGATTCCCGGAATGCAGCGTCATCTTCGGATCCGGTCAGATCAATTTCGGAATAAGGAGGAATGAATAATGGTTGATGCTTCTCTGATCACACCGATCATCATGATTCTCATCGCGATTGTTCTCCTGATCGTTCTTTACTATGTCCTGAAATCCGCCAAAAAACTCATCATCAATGCTGTCGCAGGATATGTCATCATCATCCTTTCATCGATCCTCGGCCTGACGCCGATGGAACTTGTCTGGCCGCTGAACTGGCTGACAACGATCGTCTGCGCTCTGGGCGGCGTTATCGGCGCTATTCTGCTGATCATCCTGAGTCTTCTCAACATTATCTGAACACCTGAATGAAACGACAGCAGCAAAAGGCAGATATCAGGAACAGTCCGGTCCGGAACGTCAGACGACGGATCGGTCTGATGCCTTTTTCCTGCCGTCTTCATTGATGACCGTTCTGTCCGTTCATCCTGTTTTTTCTTTCATTTCCGTCTTTATCTTCATTCCTGTTTTGTCTTCATTTTCTGTCTTTGCCTTCATTCCTGTTTTGTCTTCACTTTCCGCCTTGCCTTCACTTTCCGTTTTTGTCCATGTCGCCGCCATCTTTTTTCAAAGGTTTTCCGGCTGACGTTTTCTCAGAAGACATCTGATGTGATGCCTGACATATGTCCTGCCGCTGAAATTTCTGCTGCGGCGGACGTGGATCAGTTTCACGATCTCGAATCCGGCATCCGGGAAGAGTTCTCTGATCTCCTCTTCCGTAAAATAGTGATAGATGATGCCTGAATTTCTGACGTATGTGTTTTCCTCGGGCCGGCTTTCACTGTTCTGAAATGCGGTCCCGCCGCGGCGCATGTCGTCCGACCCGAACGATTCAAAGAAAAAGAGACCGCCGCCTGAGAGGACGCGACAGATTTCCGACGATGCTTTTTTTCTGTCGGCGAGGCCAAGATGCTGAAAAACGCCGCAGGAAACGACGGCATCGAAGGAGTTGTCCGCAAAAGGTATGCAGGTGACGGATCCGGTCAGAAGTTCAGGCCGCGCCTGTCCCGTCTCTTTTCCGGCAGAAATGCGGTCTGCCGCGCGCCTGATCCCTTCTGAGGAAATGTCCATGCCGACACATGAAAAATGACGGCAGAGTTCTTTCAGATAACGGCCGTTGCCGCAGCCGGCATCCAGAACAAGAGATCCTTCCGGAATTTCCGGGCGGATCCATGAAAGATCGATACCGTCTGCCCAGTTCACATGAGCATATTCCCGGTCCCAGAATAATACATCATTATGCGTCGGCATCAGTCATCCCCTTTGCAGAAAAAATGCGGAACAGATACAAATAGATACAGAACAGATGCGGAACAGATACAAATAGATACAGAACAGATGCGGAACTGATAAGATACAGAACAGATGCGGAACTGATAAGATACAGAACAGATGCAGAACTGATAAGATACAGAACAGATGGGAACTGATAAGATACAGAACAGATGCGGAACTGATAAAAATGCAGAAAAGATCATTCCGGCAGCGGATCGATCTGCCGGAATTCTTCCGCCGTCCGGATGAAACTGCGATACGGACAGTGTTTTTTTCAGAATAAAGCGGACTCGTTCAGGACGTCGGTCTTTGAAAGAACGCCTCTGGGCGTTCCGTCGACAGTGACGACAAGCTGTCCGATATTGTATTTCTGGAAAAGCTTGACGACATCATAGAGCTGCATCTCGCCGTCGACGGTGATGAGTTCTCTTGTCATCATATCTTTGACTTTGTCATCCGGCCGTCCTTCGCAGATCGATCTGATGATGTCTGTCTTCGTGATCACGCCGACGATCTTGCCGCGGTCTTCAACGACGGAGCCGTTCACATTGCATTTCAGGAAATGTGCGGACACATCCCGGATGGTGTCTTCGAGATGGGCGGCATCGGTCAGAGGACGCATATAATGACGGACGGATTTTTTCGGGAAAGACATCATTTCCGTGATCTCGATGAGGACGACGTTGTTGCTGTCATCGCGTCCGAAAACGTCGCCGCGGACAACAAGGCGGTTGACGGGCGTCGGACCGATCTGAACATGGTCTCCGGCATTGAATTCCTTGACATTTCCGATGATCCTGAAAACGCCGTTGCATTTGTCGGGACTTCTGACGGTCGTCAGGGAAATCTCAACGGCCGTCGTATTCTGAACGATCTCTCCGTTGCGGAAGACCGGGACGACCGCTTCCTCACTGAGATAATCGATATCCATGGCCTCATAAGCTACTCTCGTCGGTCTGTAACCGCCTTTGGGTCCGGGAACGCCCTCGACAAGGGCCAGCGCCTTGAGGAGCTGCATCTGATTCCGGATCGTTCCCGGATTCCTGTCGATAAGGGCTGCGATCTCCTCCCCTTTGACGGCGCTGTCTTTTCTGCGGTAAATGTTGATAAGAGCTGAAAGAATGTCTTTCTGGATCGGTGTCAAATCCGTAAAAATCACGTCCTGCGAATTCGTTCTGTGTTTATTTCTTACTGTTTCTGTATGAAAAACACCTTATGCTTCATCATGGGCCCTGTAAGTCTCCACGATCTGATTCATGTTTTCCCGTGAACGCTTTCGGTTTTCCGGCGTTTCGTTTTTCGGAAACCCGATCAACGGGAAACCCCCAAATTACAACACATCACCAATGATAAATTATTATAAATATGTATCTCTTTTCGAACAATCCTGACTGATTTATGCCATTATCAGGCAGGATACGCCGTATTTTCCTGACGGATACGAAAAATGTTCATGCAGAATATTTTCTATTTGTCAGTCTGTTGTCATCAGTCTGTTGTCATCAGTCTGTTGTCATCAGTCTGTTGTCATCAGTCTGTTGTCATCAGTCTGTTGTCATCAGTCTGTTGTCATCAGTCTGTTGTCATCAGTCT
>JAGAEB010000120.1 GCA_017613335.1 Methanosarcinaceae archaeon | reverse complement strand
TCGACAACGGTCCCGAAAACGATCGAAAATCTCGAAAAACTCATCGATCATATGGTCAACAACACGCCGCTCGACGGAAATTATGATTTCAATCAGGACTTCCGCGTCAACGGAAAAGACGTCATTCTTCTGGAAATGATGATCGCATGAACCGGATGAATCCCGGTTCCGATCTCCCGCAGCGTCCTCAGAAACGATTCACAATCCACGGACTTTCCGCGGCGAAGTAATCCGGCCGGTCTTTTTCCCGGGAAATCCCGGCCGATTTCCGTTTCCCGGTAAAATCCCGGTCGATTTCCGTTTTCCGGTAAAATCCCGGTCGATTTCCGTTTTCCGAGGGAATTCCGGCCGATTTCTTTTCCCGGTAAAATCCCGGCCGATTTCCGTTTCCCGGGAAAATGTCCGGAATGCTGCCGGGAAGGAACAACCTTTTTATACTTTATGGCAGTTGTCACTCCGTTTCATATTGGATCATCTCAACATCTTTATCCGTGTGTCGGCAGCACGGATGAAGACGTGATTCAGAGGAATGATCCGGCATCTCAGCCAGCGTGATGCCGGGTTCTTAAAATCCGAACGAACCGACAGAATCATCGGGTGTTCCGCCGTTCACAGGGCGGACACAGCGTGATAAAAGAATATCGGGGAGTGAGATTTCCGCCTGTTTCAGGCGGGGATGCAGGAAAGTCCGCTGACCATGTTTCGGTTTCGGTCAGGGCGTTCTGCGTCACACGACATACCGGTCGGGAAAGGCCGGCGTGTTTGTTATCGGTATTTTCCCCGGATTGACTTTCCGCAGACAGTGCAGCATATACGGACTGCAGCATGAGCAGCAGAATCCGCCGCACGGACCCGGAAATCTTTCCGAATGTCCTCTTTTATCAGCCATGCCCGGCGTTCTATGGTAATATGGTCATGATCACCATGACATCCGTATCTCCCGGACGATCCGTCTGCGGAATATGAAATTATCAAACAGGTTTAAGGAGCTAAAAATTGACTACAGCATACGATGTTCCTGCAGCTGAATTCATCAGCAAGGTTGCAGAAAAACTGAAAGAAAATGACAAGATCGTTCCGCCGGAATGGGCAGAATTCGTCAAGACAGGCGTTCACAAAGAACTTCCGCCGGTCGAAGAAGACTGGTGGTTCACCAGATGCGCCGCCATCCTCAGAGCTGTCTACATGGAAGGCCCGATCGGTGTCGAGAGACTTTCCTCCATCTACGGCGGCAAGCAGAACCGTGGTTCCAAGCCGCACAGAAAAGCAAAAGGCAGCGGCTCTGTCATCAGAACTGCCGTCCAGCAGCTCGAAGACGCAGGCTACGTCTGCAAAACTGAGACAGAAGGAAGGATCGTTTCCCCGGCAGGCCGTTCATTCGTTGACAACACCGCCTACGAGGTCAAGAACGAGATCATCGAATCTTACCCGGAGCTCAGCAAATACTGAACCCGCCGGAAATTCGTGATCTGCAGCGATGAAATAAAACGAAGAAATCAGACGTCCGGAAAAAGTTCCGGGCGGATCAGTTTCAGGGAAGTGTCAAAAATGGACAGTGAGCTTGAAGAAATCCGCAGAAGAAGACTTGCCCAGATGCAGGAACAGCAGGCTCAGGCTGCAGCTGCTCAGCAGATGGGTCCTGAAGATGCTTATCGCCAGGAACAGGCCAAAGCCGAGATGGAAGCGCGCAAGCAGGAGATCCTCAGGAAGATCCTGACGCCCGATGCCCGCGAACGCCTCGCAACACTGCGCATGTCCCGCCCCGCCCTTGTCGAACAGCTGGAACTTCAGCTGATCTCCATGGCGCAGAGCGGCCGCCTCCAGGGCATGATCGACGATGCGCAGCTGAAAAAACTTCTGATGCAGATCCAGCCTCCCAAAAGAGAGACCACGATCAGAAGACTTTGATCAGGACAGTATCATGAAAGCAGTTGTCATGTTCAGCGGCGGGAAAGACTGTTCTCTTTCCTCGATCATCCTCGAACCGTTCTTCGACGTCGAACTGGTCACGTTTGCCTTCGGCATCCTGCCGACGGAAAGCATCGCCAAAAAAGTCGCGGCTGAACTCGGTTTCCCGCACAGGTACATCGTTCTTGACGATGATATCCTGGATGAAGCCTGCAGAATCATGATCCGGGACAGATTCCCGAACAATGCGATCAATTATATCCACCGGCAGGCGATGGCCTGTCTGATCAGTGAAGGCGGCTTTGACGTTCTCGCCGACGGTCTCAGAAGAGATGACCGTGTTCCGAAGATCGAACTTTCCGAAAGGAAGAGCATCGAAGACAAAAACGGCATAAGCTACGTCAGCCCGTTGATGGGATTCGGACGCTCGGCGATCAACAAGATGCTCGAATCGCATCTCGAGATCATCGAAGAAGAAGCCCGCGTCCTGGAAAAATGCGACTACGAAGGCGGCCTCAGAGCCGAACTCAACAGAAGGCTCGGCGTCGAAGAAGCCGATAAGCTCTTTCCGCCGTCCCACAAGCAGTCAAGGGTCATTTCCAGGATCAGATGATCAGGCATCCGCCGGACAGTCCGGTCTGTACCGGTCCCGTCTTTCTGAAAGACGGCGTTCCCGAAAGAAGTAATATTTCCGATAATCAGATCACAGCGCAGAGAAATGCGCCGCCGGCAATCACAGATCCGCGGCAGAAAACCCGCGGTCATCCGTAATTATCCGCAAAAGGTGTTGTTTTATGACTAAGAATTTGAAAGGACAGAAGAAGAGACTGGCAAAAGCCCACATGCAGAACTCCAGAGTTCCGGTCTGGGTTATCATCAAGACCAAGAGAAACGTCGTTTCCCACCCGCAGAGACGCCACTGGAGAAGAACGAGCCTGAGACTCAAATGATCTGACTGAAAAAAGCCGGATCATCGGGTTTTCACAGATGATCTTCAGAAGATCCGTTTCCGAAAACCCGGGTCTTATCCGTGAAATGCATTTGTCTTAATTATAAAAGGTGTCAACATGGCAGAAGATATTGTTAAAGAACAGATTTACACCATCCCGCTGAGAGGTGTCAAAGTTGCTCCGAGATGGAAGAGAGCGCCCAAAGCGATCACGCTCATCCGCGAGTATCTCGAAAGACACATGAAAGCAGATCCCGAAAAGATCAAGATCGACAAGACCATCAACGAGTACATCTGGGAAAGAGGAGCCGAAAAGCCGCCGTCATACATCCGCGTCAAAGCCGCCAAATACGACGACGGTGAAGTTCAGGCAGAATTATCCAAAGCCTGATGCTGTCGTTTCCTTCTGTTCCTGCCGATCCGTGAAAAACAGTCCGGCCGTCCGCTGAAAATGCCGGACGATGCCGGTAAAAAACATTTCCTGTGATGCTTCAGGCCGGAAGAGCCTGTCTTCTCAGGAAGACATTTTTCCGGAAAAGGCATCACGGGATCAGGAAAGAACATGACGACTACGATTAAAATTATGGATTCCCCGGTAATCGGGGTCTTTGCTGCCTGCACCGAAGATTTCTGCTTTGTCCCGGAAGGGACGTCCGCCGAAGCCTGCGATGTCCTCGAAAAGCGTCTGAAAGTGCCCGTTCACGTCGGTCTGATCCGTGACAGCATCCTCATCGGAACGCTTTCAAAAGGCAACAGCAGCGGCTATCTGATCTCCGGAAAGACCGGCGCCGGAAGTCTGGAAAAGCTTCTGGATATTCCGGTCAGCTATGTGCCGGGAAAGATCAACGCCGTCGGAAACATCCTTCTGGCAAATGATACGGCCGGACTCGTCAGCCCGGAAGTATCCGACAAAGCTGTCGAAATGATCAGCAGCGCCCTCAGGATCGATGTTCAGAGAGGAACGATCGCCGGGATCAAGACGGTCGGCATGGCCGGCTGTGTGACGAACAACGGTCTGATCGTCCATCCGGGCGTCTCCGATGATGAAAAAGCGATGCTTGAAGATCTTTTCGGCATCGAGCCGATGACCGGAAGCGTCAATTTCGGATCCGGAATGACAGGATCCGGCATCCTGGCCAATTCAAAGGGATATGTGACCGGTGACGAGACGAGCGGTTATGAAGCCGGCCGTATCGCCGAAGCGCTCGGTTTCGTCGGAAACGAAGAATGAGGAATGAAGGACAAAGACCTTCAGGATCTTCATCGCAGGATCAATTACCGCAGCAGAAGACCAAGACCTCCGGAAATCCGGGATTTTTCCGGAAAAAGGAAAGAAAGCAAATATCCGAATATCACGAGGTGAACCTAAATGAGTACTTTTGTTATCAAAGGACAGTTTAAAACAGGATTTGACTGGGAAAAATTCACCAAGACTGTTGAAAGTCTGAATGAAAAGAACGCCGTCGAGAAAGTCTACTCTACGATCGGCAGCCAGCACGGTCTCCCGAGACGTCTGATCCGTATCGAAAGCGTCAGCGCCGAGGAATGAGCACGATGGCTGTCAGTGAACAGGAAGCCCGCGTCCTGGCTGCCCGTTACGGGGAACTTCAGCAGGCCGTTGCCGTTGCCCGGGATCAGATCACGATGATCCGCGGGAATCTGGCCGCCTGTGAAAGTTCGATACAGACTTTGACCGGCCTCAAAGAGGCCACGGAAAAGGGCGCCGCAGAATCGATCGTCCCTGTCGGATCCGGCTGCCTCGTTTACGCAGAGGTCCGCTCCGTTTCCAAAGTCATCATCAATGTCGGCGCCGGCGTCAATATCGAAAAATCTGCCGACGAAGCGATCGAGTTCCTCAAGAATCGTCAGGAGAGATTCGGTAAAATGATGCAGGACGTCAATGCGTCACTGACAACTCTCGGCCGGAATATGAAAGACATCGAAGACAAACTCAATTCCGGAAAGAACTGAGATCTCTTCCGTGCCTTCCGCCGGTCCGGTTTCATGGAATCTTCCATGAAACCTTTTTTTTATTTCGGATGTTTTCTGCGCTTCTTTTTCATTCCTTTCCGCTCTTCTTTTTCATTCCTTTCCGCATTTCTTTTTTTATTCCTTTCCTCGATTTTTTCACAACTTTCCGCTCTTCTTTTTTCAATCCGGTTCTGACGGTTTCCGGCGTCAGATTAATTTAATATAACGTCAGACCCTTTCTTAAACTAAATTTGTTTTATTCTGTCCTGATGATCCTGAAGAACTGAACCGTTCGCATCCATATTTCTGACAGGTTCTCATTTTATTCTTCGGATCCATCTTATTTTCCGGCTTCCTTTCAGGAACCCGTTCCTGATATCCGGATCCCGGCATTCAGAATTGACGGAGTTCAATCATGACTCAGCAGTCCATTCCCCGTGTACTTATCGCAGCAACGCAGAGCGGTTCCGGAAAAACGACGATCGTCAGCGGCCTTCTGGCTGCTCTCCGGGCAAAAGGCATCAATGTCCAGGCCTACAAGATCGGTCCTGATTACATCGATCCGGGCTATCACAGGATCGCGAGCGGCAAAAAAGGTCACAATCTCGATACCTGGCTCATGGATAAAGAAAAGATGGCCGAAATTTTTTTCAGAACGGCTTCTCAGTGCGACATGGCTGTCGTTGAAGGCGTCATGGGTCTCTATGACGGCGGCCGCGGCGGCATCAGCAGCACGGCCGAGATCTCAAAGCTTCTGAAGATCCCGGTGCTCCTCGTCATCGACGTCAAATCCATGGGCGACAGCGCCGCCGCCATCGCGCTCGGTTTTAAGAATTATGATCCTGAAGTCCGGCTGGCAGGCGTCATCCTCAACAGACTCGGTTCCGATTCACATGAAATAATGATCCGCGAAGCCATGGAAAAAGCCGGCATCCCGGTCTTCGGCTGCATGCACCGCGATGATGCCCTTTCCATCTCGGAAAGACATCTCGGACTGCTCCCTGTTGAGGAAAACGATGACGACATCCGCCAGATCGGCCTCATCCGCGAAGCGGTCGAAAAAAGCCTTTTCATTGACAGGATCATCGAACTGGCAGAAAACGCCGAAATGATCGATCTGCCGGAAAAAGAGATGTCACAAACTGAAAAGAAAGTCAGGATCGGCGTTGCCGACGATGAAGCTTTCACTTTCTACTATCCGGAAAGTCTCCAGGTTCTTGAATCAATGGGCGCGGAACTCGTCCGTTTCAGCCCGATGAATGATGCGACGCTTCCCGATGTCGACGGTCTCATGATCGGCGGCGGTTTTCCGGAGCTTTTCGTCGACCGTCTTTCGGAAAACGATTCCATGAAACGCGACATCCGTGAAAAAGCAGCCGCCGGCCTTCCCGTTTTTGCCGAATGCGGCGGTCTCATGTATCTCACGGAAAAGATCACCGATTTCGACGGAAAGACATTCGATATGGTCGGCCTGATCCCGGCCGTCTGTTCCATGACGAAAAAACTTCAGACCGTCGGCTATGTCGAAGCAGAAGCGCTGTCGGAAAACGTTCTCTCAGAGCCCGGCCACGTCATCCGCGGTCACGAATTCCATTTCTCGACGATGGATCTTGCGGCAGGCACGGATGAAGACGCTTTCCCGTGGGCGTTCGAATTCCGGAAAATGAGGACCGGCGCCTGTTACAGATCCGGATTTTCACAGGGAAACGTCCTGGCTTCCTACCTGCATCTCCACTTCGCCGGCGATCCGTCACTGGCAGAACATTTCATCGGAAAATGCGAAAAGTACAAAGAGAATAAAAGCAAAAACTGAGGATATTCGTGAGTCTGCCGATCTGATCTGATCATCGTTCAGTCCGGTGATCCGATCGGGTCATCATTCTGTCCGGTGATCCGATCGGGTCATCATTCTGTCTGCTGATTGTCCGTTTATCATTGTTTCCGGTCATCCTGCCGGGTCTATTATTGTTTCAAGTGTGATCTTTTATGAAATATATCATGTTCCAGGGAACGAGTTCCCATGTCGGGAAAAGCATTCTCAATGCGGCTGTCTGCCGCATTCTTTATCGTGACGGAAAGTCCTGCATGCCGTTCAAGGCGCAGAATATGGCTCTCAATTCCTATGTGACCCGCTCCGGCGGCGAGATGGGCCGCGCCCAGGTCGTTCAGGCGGAAGCAGCCGGCATGTCTCCGATGGTCGAGATGAATCCGGTCCTGCTGAAGCCGACCGGCAATGCCTGTTCCCAGGTGATCCTGCGCGGCGTTCCGTACGGGAACATGTCGGCCAGGGAATACCACGAAGGCTATTCCCTGAAGGCATTTGAAGTCGTCAAGGAATGCCTGGCCGACATCCGCCGCGACAGGATGGCTGACATCCTCGTCATCGAAGGCGCGGGAAGCCCGGCAGAAGTCAATCTCAAAGACACGGATATCGTCAACATGCGCATCGCCAAGTATCTCAATGCGCCCGTCATCCTCATCGGCGATATCGACCGCGGCGGCTGTCTGGCATCTCTCGTCGGCACGCTCGAACTCCTCGATCCGGACGAACGCGACCTCGTCAAAGGTCTCATCATCAACAAATTCCGCGGCGACGTCACGCTCCTGAAGCCGGCGATCGATTTCCTGGAAAAGAAGACCGGAAAGCCCGTCCTCGGTGTCATCCCGGCCATCGATGATCTCGGCATCGACGATGAAGACTCCGTTTCTCTTGCCGGCAAGAGTACGCACAAAGAAAAAGCCGATCTTGTTCTGGCCGTTCTCAGAACGCCCAAGATGGCCAATTTCACCGATTTCGACAGCCTGGCGGACGAGCCGGATGTTCAGTTCATCTACGTCCAGCCCGGCGAGCCGATCCCTGAGAACGCCGACATGATCCTTCTCCCCGGCAGCAAGAACACGACGGACGACATGGCTTATCTGAGAGAAAACGGCTATGAAGCAGAAATCTTAAAGCGCGTGAAAGCCGGAACGCCCGTCGTCGGCATCTGCGGCGGTTATCAGATGCTCGGACAGATCGTCCGGGATCCGGATCATACCGAGAACGAAGAGAGGGATGAGATCCGCGGCATGGGCCTTCTCAACACATCGACGCTTTTCGTCGGTGACAAAGTCATGCACCAGGTGACCGGCCGGTGCCATATCAAAAATTTCCTCGGAAAGTCATTTGACTTCGACGGGATCTACGGATATGAGATCCACATGGGCAGAACGACGTTCGAAGACGAAGAAAACGGAAACGCAGAAAGCGTCGACCACCCGTTCACGATCCGGACGCGCTCCGGCGAAAAAGTCGATCTTGAAGACGGTCTCGTCAGCAAAGACGGCCTCGTTCTGGGTACCTACATCCACGGTTGCTTCGATCACGACGGCTTCAGAAGAGCCGTCTTAAATGCTCTCCGTGAAAGAAAAGGTCTCGGACCGCTCCCGGTCACTTTCAGCCTCATGCAGAAAAAACAGGAAAGCTATGACCGGCTCGCAGAGATCGTCCGCGCCAACATCGATATGGATCTCCTGTACCGGATCATCGATGAAAGCGAAGACGGCATCTGAAACCGGGCATGACCGGAAAAAGAATGCAAAGACATCTTTCACAGCCCGGATCCGGAAGGATCCGGCCGGCGGCGGCAGAAGACGGACGGAAATTTCATCCGTTCCCTTCTGCCGTTTCTTTTTTCAGCGGCTGCTCACTTTCGTGACTTCTCACTTTCGTGACTTCTCACTTTCATAACGGGATTTTTCCCGGAGTCTGCCCGGGAATAAAATTTATAAATTACATGCGGGCTTTGACATTCCTGACAGGTGTTTTCTCTGTTCCGGCCCGTCTGTCCGGAGATGATGCCGTCAGGGATGCGGCGCGCCGGAAAAACAGATGTCCGGGACAGTCCGGACACGGGAAATGTCAGGGCGCAAGAATCAAACAAAAATTGAAAAACAGTGTGCTGCAAAACGGAAAAATGGAGCGGTAATATGTTTGATGACTGGTATTGGGGAGATTTTGAGGAAGACATCCGGACGGCCGAAGAAAGGGATAAGAATTCAGCGGCTACCTATTTTCTGGAACAGGCCTCTGACGGCGATCCCGAAGGGAAATTCATGTACGGTCTCTGCTGCCTGTACGGTGTCGGTTCGGAAATCAATGCAGAGGAGGCTCTTTCATGGCTCACGGAAGCGGCGGAAGACGGTCTTTCCAAAGCGCAGTTTGTGATCGGCAATATCTATGCGACCGGTGCCGGTCCCGCCGGAAAGCTTTCTGAAAAAGAAAGGGCGGCCGAAGCGAAAAAATGGTTCCTTCTTGCAGCAGAAGCAGGTCTTGCGGACGCTCAGTGGGAACTCGGCTTCCGGCTGAAATGCGGCGACGTCCTCGAAAAAGATGACAAAGAATCCCTGAAATGGGTCAGAAAAGCCGCCGAAAACGGCAATCCGCCGGCGCAGAGGGCTCTTTATTTCGAATACCGCCTCCTGGCTTCTCTCGGCAGAGATCTTCCTGACGATGACGTTTCCGTCGAAGACATTTCCGTCGAAAACGTTTCCGTCGAAGATATTTCTGATGAAAGCGTTTCCGTCGGAGATGTTTCTGATAAAAACGTTTCCGGCAAAGACATTTCCGGTGAAATCGTTTCCGGTAAAGACGTTTCTGAAACGGATCCTGATGACGATCCCGCAGGCGACGGAAAACCGGAACTTCTCAAAAAAGCCGTTTCCTGGCTTGAAAAGTCTGCTTCATCCGGATTTCCGCCGGCTCTGAAAGATCTCGGTGATGTTTATTCGAACGGTCTGGGGAAGATCGCGCCGGATCCGAAGAAAGCTTTCCGGTATTACAGAAAAGCCGCCAAGAGGGGATTCGTCCCGGCGTACACGAAGCTGGCGGACTGCTACATGAGCGGCTGCGGCACCCGGAAGAACGGCAGCAAAGCTTTCGAGTATTTCATGAAAGCGGCCGTGGAAGGCGACAGAGACGGCGACTCGGGCGTTGCGGCCTGCTACTACATGGGAACAGGCGTTCAGAAAAACGAGACGGCCGCGCTCGTCTGGGCCAAAAGTTCAGCCGAGGACGGAAATATCCGCAGCATGATCACGGCGGGCATGTTCTATGAAGCAGGCGTCGCCGGCATGGGAACGGATTATGAAAAAGCAGGTACCTATTTCAGGCGGGCGGTCAGAGAAGGCTTTGAACCGGCCGCGAAATATCTGGAGAACATGAAAAGATCGGCCCGTGAAAAAGCGTAGTTCGCCGGCTGCGAGATCCGCAGTCTCGAGGAACGGGCGAAGACCGGCGACACCGATGCCTGTCTGAAACTGGCCGTCATCTATGACAACGATCTTCTCATGCCGCCTGTGCGGAGCGATCCGGAAAAAGCCTTTTTCTGGTTCAGAAAAGCCGCAGAAAGCGGAAACGCCGATGCGCAGGCCATCGTTGCGGATCATTATCTCAAAGGAGACGGCGTTGAAAAAAACAGACGCGAAGCTTTCAGATGGTATCGCAGAGCCGCCGATGCCGGACAGGTAACAGCCTGCGTGATCGTCGGCACCTGCTATGAATACGGGTTCTTCGTCCGGAAAAACGACGAAAAAGCAGAGAAATATTATGATGCGGCTGCCGCCGGCGGCGAACTTGTCGGCGAGATCTGCCGCAACAGGATCTGCAGACGCCGCGCGGAAAAGGAAGAGTGCCTCGATGACGACATGACATCAGATCTTTTATCCCGTGTTTTTTCCGAAGAAGATAATATTCCGGATGCTGCCGCCCTTTTCAGAGAGATCAGATTCCGCGCCGTTCAGCCTGACGCACATCCGGTCTGGAAGAACATGACGGCCTCCTGTTATGAACTGGGCATCGGCACGAAAGCCGATCTCAGAAAAGCTTTCCTCTGGTATTCCCGCGCATCGGCTGACGGCTGGCCGGAAGCCCAGCGGAATCTGGCCGGCTTCTGTGAAAACGGCATCGTCACGGAACCGGACACGAAAGCCGCCGTCAGATGGTATACGAAAGCCGCCCTCGGCGGCGATCTGTCATCCGCTCTGATCCTCGGCAATCTCTATGCCTGCGGAAAATATGTCCGGAAAAACAAGAACAAAGCCCTCATGTGGTACCTGACGGCCATCGAAGAACTCAATGAGGAAGACGGCCCGTCAGACGACACCCTCGCAGACGTCCTGTCCGGAGACCTTCTGTCGGGAGATGTCCTGTCCGGAGACCTTCTGTCGGGAGACGTCCTGTCCGGTGACCTTCTGTCGGGAGACGTCCTGTCCGGTGACATTCTGTCGGGAGACGTCCTGTCCGGAGACATTCTGTCCGGAAACGTCCCGTCCGGAAAAGATCTCTCTCCGGAAGCCGGAATGCTCTCCGGAACAGAAACGCTTTCAGACGATCTGACGGATTTCGATCTTTCAGATATGCCCGATCCCGAAGACGTCCCGGTCAGGAAAGACATCCGCCCCGAAGAAATCTATGAAAAGATCACAAAAGACGCCGAAGGAGGCGACCCGTATTCCCTCGAAGCCCTGAAGACGGCCGAGGCTCTTTTCCTGAAAGCGTCAGAAGAGACGGACGAAATCTGACCGCATGCAGGCCGGCTCTTCATTTACGGCCGGTCTGTCTGAAATCTTTCGACAAGGCTTTCAACGACCGGCAGATCCGCCGCCGCCCAGTCGAGTTTTTTCATTTCTTCAGGCGCTGCCCAGACATGGGAAATATGTTCCTTCCGCGTGAAAGCAGGGGCTCCGACCGGGCAGAGGTATGTCTCCATCGTGATCTCAAAATCCGGATAGACATGATGCACCGTCATAAAAAAGTCGTCAGGAGAAATCCTGACGGAAATATCCAGTTCTTCTGAAAGTTCGCGCATGAGGGCTTCTTCTTTCGTTTCCCCGGGCTCGATCTTGCCGCCCGGAAATTCGAATTTGTATGAAATGTAATCGTAAGAAGAAACGTTTCTCTGAAGACACAGGATCCTGCCTTCAAAGATCAGAACGGCTGCTGCGACATGGAGATGTTTCATGATCTTATTCCTGAAGTACCATTTGTTTTACGGTGTTTCCTTATTTATGATCCTTTTTTTATTTTCCGGTATCATGGCCGGGAATGCCGTCTCCGGCGGTGCGGAACCGGAAAAATAATTGCTGCGCTGATCAATATCCCGATCAATTATATGAATGTCTGTGACATTCTGTGACATCTTTTCAGGAAAACGTGTTGATGTTTCTTCTGACCCATTCTCTCCCCGTTCCCTTAAAATTTTATATCCTTTGATCCTTAACACAGGAGAAATGTGTTCTATGCAATACCGTTTGATTATTTCTTATATTATGAATCCATCCATCGTTTTGAACTGTGATTTTTATGTGGAAAATGATCGATCTCTGCGCCGGCATCGGCGGCATCCGCCGCGGTTATGAATTAGCCGGGGATTTTAAATGCGTTCTCTCTGCCGAAATTGACAAGTATGCCTGCATGACGTATGAACACCTGTACGGAGACAATCCGAAAAACGACATCACAGATGAAACGTTCAAGGAACAGGTACATAATACGGAATATGACATCCTGCTGGCGGGATTTCCCTGTCAGTCGTTCAGCCGTGCCGGAAAAGAGCTCGGCTTTCTCGATAAAACGAGAGGAACTCTGTTTTTTGACATTGCCGATATCATCAGGAGAACTCAGCCGAAAGCGTTTATGCTGGAAAATGTCGACAACCTGATCTCCCATGACAAGGGATCGACATTTAACACGATCATCAACGTTCTTGTCAATGATCTGGATTACAAGGTCGTCGGCGTCAGACAAGAACCGGATGAAAACGGAAACATGCGTCCTGTTTTTGATCCGCGTTCATTTATACGGAATTCAAGGAATTTCGGCGTCCCTCAGAACCGCCCCAGGGTTTACATTATGGGATTTTCAAGAAAACATTTCGGAGATGCGGTCGACAGCCTGCCGGATCAGCTGCCTGAAAAAAGGAAGCAGCCTATATACAGCAATCTGAATGATGTCTTGGAAACGAATGCAGATGCTGCTTTTTATCTCTCATCCGGTTATGTGGAAACACTTAAAAAACACAGGGAAAGACACAAAAATCGCGGCAACGGATTCGGCTATATGATCGTCAACAGCCCTGAAATAGAAAATCCATGTTCAAATGCGCTGCTTGCGACCGGCGGTTCAGGAAAAGAGAGGAATTTGGTCTACGATCCTCAGGAATCTGTGGCCGGAATGATCGTTCCCGGGAAAAAAACGCCGCTGAACGATGCAGGAATCCGGATGATGACGCCGCGTGAATGGGGAAAACTTCAGGGATTTGTCGGTTACGGATTCATGGAAAACGGCGAAGACAGATTCAGCCTGCCTGACGGGATTTCAAACGCTCAGGCATATAAACAGTTCGGAAATGCCGTGACGATTCCCGCTGTCGAGGAAATGGCTAAGTTCATGAAAAAGTGCCTGAAAAATCTTGAAAAAGATCAGAAAAACAAAAAAGGGGATGCCGGAAACACTGACAGAAACAGGAACCGATGATCATCCGTACGTGTTTCGGATTGCAGCAGACTGACAGGAAAAATCTCAGGGATCGGAATGAGTGAAGAAAAGGAAAAATACGATATTTCAGAGAAAAAAACCGGGAACAAGGGCGAATGGAGTGAACTCTATGTCTTCCTGAAACTTCTGGCAGACGGAAGGATGTATGCCGCGGATAAAAAAATCCGCAGGATCCCGTCCCTGTATTATGATATTTATTCCGTCATCAGGGATATCGAAAACAGAGCAGGAAAAAGAGGTCAGATCGAATATATGAGATCTGAAAACATCATCGTCAAAGATTATTCATCGGGGGATGTTCTTGCAGAAATCCCGATATGTGAATTCAGAAAAAACGCCGAAAAGCTTCTGAGACAGATCAGATCGGAAAAAAGGAACGGTGTTTTTGAATGCCCTGAAGTTTACGATTTTTCAAAAAGCATCCTGTGTGAAAAAATTAAAGCGAAATCGTCAGACAAAGCAGATATCACGCTTGTGATCCATGATTCTCTGACAGGAGATCAGAAAACGGATTTCAGCATAAAATCGATGCTCGGAAGCCCGTCAACACTTCTGAATGCATCTATGAAGACGAACTTCGTATATTCCGTATTATGTACCTGTTCCTTGAACGTTTCATCTGTGATGTCGTTTTTCGGATTGTCTCCGTACAGGTGTTCATACGT
>JAGAEB010000119.1 GCA_017613335.1 Methanosarcinaceae archaeon | reverse complement strand
GTTCTCTCACAACTGTGTTCTCTCACAACTGTGTTCTCTCACAACTGTGTTCTCTCACAACTGTGTCTTCTCACAACTGCCCTCTCACAACAGCAATTTCCTGCGATCACTCCGGTCTCTCCTGTTCCGACGACCGAAGCGCCCGGCTGACAGTCCTGATCTTCATGTTTTCCGATAATTTTTCAGATTCATCTTCTTCCGGATCATCCTTTTCTGATCCGTCTTCTTCCGGATCGTTTTTTTCAGACCGCCTTCTTGACTGGTATGATCAGAACGGCCGCGATCTTCCGTGGCGGACAAGGGGTCCTCATCCGGATCCCTATGTCGTCTGGATCTCCGAGATCATGCTCCAGCAGACGACAGTCCGGACGGTCATTCCTTATTTCGGGCGTTTCATGAAACGTTTTCCGGATATCTTTTCATTGGCGCAGGCGGATATCGATGAGGTTCTTTTCTTCTGGCAGGGTCTCGGTTATTACACGCGCGCGAGAAAACTTCACGAATGCGCGGTCTATGTCGCAACGGAACTGAACGGCAGATTTCCGGAAGACAAAGGATCCCTCGCAAAACTCCCCGGGATCGGCCCTTATACATCATCCAGCATTGCCGCTCTTGCTTTTGACAGGCCGGAAGCTGTCGTCGACGGGAACGTCATCCGCGTGATCTGCCGCCTCTTTGCGCTTTCGGAAAATGCATATGACATCCGCGATGAGATCCGCCGCCGCGCGGAAAAGCTGATGCCTAAGAAAAGAGCCGCCGACTACACGTCCGCGATCCTCGATCTCGGCGCAACGGTCTGCACGCCGCAGCACCCGGACTGCGCCGGCTGTCCCGTAAGGCCGGTCTGTCTGGCAGAACACCTGCACATACAGGAATCGCTTCCCGTCCTCAGAAAACCCGAAAAGACGCATAAAAAGGGATATGTTTTCCTGATCAGAGACCCGGAAGGACGCGTTCTCATCCGTAAAAGGACTGAAAAAGGGCTGCTCTCCGGACTGACGGAATTTCCGTGGATGATCCCGGAAGACGACGCCTGCAGAGAAAGACTGCAGGCGATCTTTGAAAAAACGGGCGCCGTCAGAACAGGCAGGTTCGTCCGTCACGTTTTTACACACATCGACATGACGCTCGAACCGGTGATCGCAGACGTATCCGCATCCGGAATGGTCCCCGGATCATCCGGGAGCGACGTTTCCGGGATGTCTCTCAACGACGTTTCCGGGATGTCTCTCAACGACGTTTCCGGGATGTCTCTCAACATCATTTCCGGGAAATCTCCTGACATCATTTCAGAGATCTTTTCCGGCGGCATTTTTGTCTTCCCGTCCGAATTTGAAAAATATGCCTTTTCGACGCTCATGAAAAAAGTGATCAGAGAAGCGGAGAATGCGGGAATTTTCCGTTCCGGGTCCGGAAAGAGACAGACGGACCTTTCGGATTTCAGCCGGACCCCCTGATCAAAACCGTTTTTCTGCCCTTTTTTTTGAAAAAGTCTTAATATCGGTTTTTCTGTTACAGATATATTAAATATAATCCGGTCCCGCCCGTCTGCCCGGATGCAGGTCTGCGGGATCATTTTTGGTGGTATCATGACAGACATCCCGGAATCACATCCCCGTTATCAGTCTCTCCTGACCCGTGAACTCATCACGCAGGGCGTCAAAAACGGCATCACGACGCAGCAGGGCCTGATCGCTCAGGGCCGCGGTGAGGCTTTTGATTATCTCATCGGCGAAAAAACGATCGACAGCGCCGCGCACGCGGAGACATGCGCCTGCGCTCTCCTGCTCCTGGCAGACAACCCCGTCATTTCCGTGAACGGAAATGCCGCGGCTCTCGTCCCGGACGGCCTTGTCATGCTGGCGGAGATCCTCGGCGCCAAACTGGAAGTCAATCTTTTCCACAGGACCGACGAACGCGTCCACCGGATCGTCGAAAGACTTCACGAAGCAGGCGCCGCCGACGTTCTCGGAGAAACGGCCGAGCCGTATCTGCCGCTCGACCACGAGCGCTCGCGCGCCGAAAAAGAAGGGATCGCTTCCGCGGATGTCGTTCTGGTCCTCCTGGAAGACGGAGACCGCTGCACAGCGCTTGCCGATATGGACAAACTCGTCATCGCCGTCGATCTCAATCCCCTTTCCAGAACAGCCCGGACCGCTCATGTGAGCATCATCGACAACATCGTCCGCGTCATCCCGAATATGATCGAGATCGCCAAGGAACTCAAAACGATGACGCCCGCGGAGATCTGGTCCTATGTCGAAGATTATGACAATGAACTCGTCCTCGCCGATGCCCTTGAAGAGATCAAAGAGCACATCATGACCGTCCAGGAAGATCTTCTGACGGAAAACAGCGATGAAAACAATGACGACGAAGACAAAGGCGGATCCGGCCAATCCGACGGACCCGTGCTGCTCACGCCCGAAGAAGAAGCCGCTTTCGAAGCCGAGAAAAAACGTCTTGAAGACAAAAAGAAAGTGATCATGCGCGGCGCAGATCTCATGATGGACCGATCCTGCCCGTCACGCCGATCTGTTTTCCTGAAACGCCGTCACGACCCGCCTGTCGTGACGGCTTTTTTTATTTCTTTCCGGCGGCGCGTTTTTCCGTTATCCCGTGCTGTTCTGCGATCCTTTTCTGTGTTCCTTTTCTGTGTTCCTTTTCTGTGATTCTCTTCTGTGATCCTTTTCTGTGATTCTCTTCTGTGATCCTTTTCTGTGTTCCTTTTCTGTGTTCCTTTTCTGTGATCCTTTTCTGTGATCCTCTTCTGTGATCCTCTTCTGTGATCCTCTTCTGTGATCCTCTTCTGTGATTCTTTTCCGGCCGTATCGAAATATTCATGAACAGGGAACGGATAATATGACTTTCATGCCTGTTCCAGCTCCTTTGGTCCTTCTTGCCGTTTTTTTCGTTTCCGTCTTTTTCTGCAGTTTTTTCTCGGTTGCGGAAACGGCGCTGAATTCGATGCGCCGCTCTCATCTGGAGTCTGCGGCGAGATCCGGCAACGCGAATGCCGAAAAAGCGCTGAATATGGTCACGGAACCGGGCCGGCTCCTGATCCCGGTCCGCATGACGACTGATTTCCTTTTCCTTTTCCTGGGATTCTTCGGCGCCTTTTCCCTTTATCCGGAAGCAGCCGCTTTCATCAGGGATCTTATCGAATCGGGGGCGGTCTCTTCTTTCAAGGAGATTCCTTTCATTTTCATCATCCTGATCCTGATCACGGTCGCGATCGCCGTCTTCTTCGTCATGATCTTCGGCAGGCTCGTTCCTGAGAGGATCGCGCTCTCGGATCCGGAAAAAGTGACAATGGCGATCGCAAGACCCATCTACCGTTATTCGGGACTGCTTTCCCCCGTCACGATCACCTTTTCCTTCATCGCCGACAGGATCGCCGCTCTTCTCGGTTTCCGCGAAAAGGTCACGATCAAGGCCACAGAAGAAGACGTCAAGGCGATCGTTCAGGAAGGTTTCGAAGACGGCGAGATCGAAGAGACAGAGCAGGATCTCGTCGAACGCGTTTTCAGTTTCGCCGACAGGAACGTCAGTTCCGTCCTGACGCACAAATGCGATATTGCCTGGCTCGATGCAGACATGACGAAAGAAGAAGTTTATGATTATGTCAGGCAGAATCTCTACAGCATCTACCCGGTCGCCGAAGAAAGTCTTGATAATGTCATCGGCGTCGTCACGCTCAAAGATCTGATAAACGCCGTGCCTGCGGAAGTCTTTTCCGGAGCCGGCACTGATCCGGAAGAAAAATCCGGATCCGTTTCCGGCTCCGTCAAAAAATCCGGATCCGTTTCCGACTCCGGTAAAAAATCCGGGTCTGTTCCCGACTCCGGTAAAAAATCCGGGTCTGTTCCCGACTCCGTCAAAAAATCCGGGTCTGTTCCCGACTCCGTCAAAAAATCCGGTTCCGTTCCCGCCGGATCTGATACGTTCCTCCGGAAACTGGCCCGGCCGGCCAACGTCCTGCCGGAGAATTTCAGCATCCTTGAAACGCTGGAAAGTTTCCGCGATACACATTTCGAATATGCGCTCATCACGGACGAATTCGGAAGCGTCCAGGGGATCGTAACGCTCAGCGATCTTCTCAATGTTTTCGTCGGCGATACGCCGCTCGATCCGGAAACCGACAGCGACGAGACAGCCTACGAGATCAGGAAGGACGAAAACGGTTTTCTGATCGTCGACGGGCAGTACCCGTTCTATGATCTTCTGTCTCATCTTGACGCATCTGCTCTTTACAACGACAGCCCGTACAACACACTGAGCGGCCTCATCCTCGACATCATGGACACGATCCCCAAACAGGGAGACGTCGTGACATGGAACGGTTTCAGCTTCGAGATCCTTGAAATGGACAGAGTCCGCATCGACAAAGTCCGCATCACGGTCCCGGAAACGGACAGCGGTCAGGACGATCCGGAGAAAAAAGAAAAACAGGCGTGAAAGATTTTCGGCTTAAAAGTGAAATATGATGGCCGATGATGAACGATATGACCGAAGGAAACAGAAACGCAACGACAGCGGAAAATCGAAACAAACGACAGCAGAAAACAGAAACGCAACGACGACGGGAAATCGAAACAAACGACAGCGGGAAACCGAAATAAACGACGAGGGGAAACCGAAATATGATGACACCTGAAAAATCTGCCGGAGGATCTTATGGCATCTGATACAGGTATAAGCATGGTCCTGCTTCCTTTTGAAGAACTGCCTGCCGTCTATGTCCGGAACGGCGCGACTGCCCGCACGATCGATCTGTCGGAATACGAGATTGCTGAAAAGCTTCTGATGAAGGCGATCCATGCTTATAATGAAGAAAGATCCGAGAAATTTGTTGAATATATGTCTCAAAATCCGGACGCCGACTGGACACGGACAGACATCTTCATCGAACCGGAAAAATATTACCGCCAGTATATCCCGTATACGAACGGAAAAGGCGAAAGATGTCTCTGGATCAATTTCTTCCGTCACCCCGTCGGAAACTGGCTCGAACACCGGGTCTCCGTTGAAGGCGGCGGAAACAGTTTTTTCTCGATCGGCCTCAATATGGACACCGGAAAAAGATTCGATTTCAGAACAAACGAAGAGTGACTCTTCTTTTGTCTGTCCTCTTTTTCTGCTGTTCCTTCTCCTGTTGTCTCCTGTTCCCTCGTTCTCTTCTTCTTTCCGTCTCCTTTCTCCCGTTCTTTCTGTCCCTTTTCTCCCGTCCTTCTCCCCTTTCCGTCTCTCTTTTCTCGTTCTTCTCCCCTTTCCGTCTCTTTTTTTCTCGTTCTTCTCCCCTTTCCGTCTCTTTTTTTCTCGTTCTTCTCTCCTTTTGGCTGTTTTTCTCTCATTCTTCCGTCTTTCCGTCTCCTTTTCTTTCGTTCTTTTCCTCTGTCCGACATCTTTCATTTTTTCGGATTTTCTTATTTTTGTGTTTTTTCCGGAATCAGTCATTTTAATTTGATTATTTTTATGTCTGCAGTTATCGTTTCTGTCTTTATTTTAATCAAAAAAGCTAACGATCGTTAGCTTTTCGGCTAAGGATTCTGTTATATGCAATGTCGTACATTATACTACCATCTATCTGACTGTTATTCAATAATCCTTGATTTGAGGCTTTTCCCCGGATCCGGATCATTGATCTCAAAACGAATGAACGGAAAAATGAAAAATTGAGACCGTCGGACCGACGGATCATCATGGTGAATTTTATGTCTTGTACAGAAAACAGGTCTGCCCGGATTCTTTTCCGGGCGGTGTTACTCTCAGTTCTTTTCATCTTCCTGATGACTTTGCCTGCTTTTGCAGGCAGTGATGACGGATCTGCCGTATCCGGACAGGAATCCGCAGACCGGATCGTCGTCATTGAAGGAACCGGTGAAAATGTCAGCGCAGACGACAGCGGAAATGACGGCATCGGTGACGCCGGAAATGTCACGATCGCCGGCAATGAAAACAAAGCCGCCGATGACGGTGCGGGCATCCGTACCGATTCAGACGAAAATATAAACGATCCGGATGAAGGACACGGTCAGGCTGCCTTGAGATCCGGACTTTCCGGCGAGGATGTCGTCATCAACGTCCTGTTGGTCTCTTACGATGATCTGTCCGAAGTCACGGCGGCAACAGAGACGATGTATTTCGGAGAATACTTCAACTGCGTGCGCATTCCGGCCTATGACGGATCTCTGGGTCCGGGCAGGGAACTTCTGGAAGCTGCCGCCGATAATTTCTCCGGATACGATATCATCGTTTTCGACATGGGTGGCCACGATGTCGTCAATTCGTCCCTTTCAGCCGCCAAAGAAAACGGCATCCGTGTCGCCTGCCTCGATTCATCAAACCCGCCTTATTCTTCCAATCCGGATTATGATGAAAACGTCAACAGAGAAGCCTACGACAAAGCCTTCAGACTCCTTTCGAAAGTGATCAGCAGCAGCGGCAATGAATCCGCCGTCGCGGCAGACCGCTTCCTGATCAGCCTCGCAGAAGCCTATGCCCCGGAAAAAACAGCCATGATCCCGGGATGGAAAGAACAGCAGGAGCCGATCCGGATCCTTTACATCGGCCCCGATGCGCCCCGCGAAGGAAACGATTCCTCCGGCGGCATGAAAGCGGCTGTCGACGCCTTTGATAAAGAGGCTTACAGAGGCGCCGCAGTCATGACGTATCTGCCGCTTGAGATCCGTCTTCCGGATGACGCATCGCCTTCCGGAGATCCGGACAGCTCTTCTTCTGCCGATTCTGACAGCTCTTCTTCCGTCAATCCGGACAGTTACGCATCCGATCTTGAAGCTGTCCGGCATTCCGGCGTCGTTTTCAGCGATTATGACGTCATCATCTGCGATTCTTTCGTCTGCTTCGAAAACGGATCCGGCACGTTCAGAGACGTCTTCGGCGAAAGTCTTCCCGAAGGTCCGGTCGTCTGCGCCATGAGGACGAATTCTTTCTTTTCGGAAGACTATTACGACCCGGAAGTGACCGAAGCTTTTGCCGGGTATTTCAACATCGACATCTCAGACACCCCGGATACGGGCGTCGTTCCGGAAAACGTCATCATCTATGAAGTCTACGGCATCGGCGTGACGGCCGAAAACATACCGGACGTCTATTATCTTTACAGGGATATCATCCGCAGTGACGGTACGGATATGATGAAAGCCTGGCCGTCCGTCGATTACAGGACAGGCGAGATCTATTATCTCCCGCTGGGCAGATGTTTCTCCGACGTCGATTCTTATCTCGAATGGTATGAATCTTCCGCTTTTTACACGCCGGGTGCTCCTTACATCGGCATCTTCGGTTTCAATACTTACGAAGAATCCATGCGCCGGCTCACACAGATCCTTGAAGCCCGCGGCTATAACGTCATCTGCGGCATGAGCATCGAATCGGATGGCTTCTATTCAGATATGGCCGGCACCTTTTCCGATGCGGACGGCAACTGCCGGGTGACCTGTTTCGTTTCCTACAAAAACTGGGTCCTCCATTATCTCGACCAGCAGGCCGGCATCGACGCGCTCGAAGAACTGGGCGTCCCGGTCGTCAAAGTCATCGGAAAAGACACCGACTCCGTCTCCGAGACCGCCTACGACGTCAATTCAGGCATCCCCGAAAACGCTTTTTCCTGGATGGCCTCTTCCTCCAACACGGACGGCATGATCGATTTCCTCTCCGAATGGTCGGGCAACGAAACGACCGTCAGCAACTGGGCAGCCGACAGAGCGATCGCCTGGGCGGAACTCAACCGGACGGAAAACCCTGACAAAGATATCGCGGTTCTCTACTACAACTATCCGCCGGGCAAAGAAGACATCGGCGCCAACTATCTCAACATCCTGAGAAGTTTTGCCGGCGACGGTGCCAAAGACCGCGTCAGAGATCCGTCCGCCGGGATCAGAGACCCGGAATTCAAAGGGATCTTCAGAACGCTCAGAGACAACGACTACACCGTCAGATTCAGTCATCTCCCCGTCGTCACGATCACAGACGGCGGAAAACACGAATTCGATTACACCGAAACGAACGAATCTCTCATCATGAACGAGGCCAATCTCGTCAATCTCCTTTATGCCCAGGGCATCAACGTCGGCTCCTATGCGCCGGGCGTCCTCGACACGATGGTCAGGGAATATATCGACTACCACAAAAACATCCCCGAAGGACACAGCGAAGACGGATCCGACTGGTGGGGCTGCGAACTCATCCCTGCGGCCGATTATGTCGAGTGGCTCAACGATGAAGTCTATGTCCGCGAAACGATGGACATCATCCTGAAAGAAGAAGCAGAAACCTACTGGGGAAGAGCGGATCTTCTCCTGACGGAAAGACCGTCGCCGGAGAACAATTATCTCGGCGGCATGATCTGGTACGATGAGAACAATGAACTCGGCGGCGGCTGCGTCAATTATATCGTCATCCCGATGGTCAAAGTCGGCGACATCAGGATCATGCCTGAACCCAACCGCGCGCTTGCAAGCGACAAAGCGCTGAATTCCGCCGACTATCACGGCGATATCCCGCCGACGCACCAGTATATCGCATTTTATTTCCAGCTCAGCCGCGGGACCGGCGTGAGCACGTCGTCCGGCAGGGAGACCGGCTTCTATGACATGAACGCACAGCGCGTCCGCGACATCGGCATGAGCGGGGATCCCTGGAAAGCTGATGCGATCGTCCACTTCGGTACCCACGGGACCCACGAATGGCTTCCGGGCTCTTCCGTCGGTCTTTCCCGGACCGACAGCTGGGGACCTGTTCTCCTGCCGTCTCTGCCGAACATCTATCCGTATATCGTCGCCAACGTCGGCGAAGGCCTCGTCGCGGAATACCGCGGAAACGGTGTCATCATTTCCCACATGACGCCGCCGATGGTCAAAACGCAGCTTTATGAAAACATCATTGAAATGGAAGCCGCCGTTCAAGGCTATCAGAAAAACAAAGCCACGGGAACGGCCGATGAACAGCTCATGAGATCATACCGCGAGATCGTCGCCGAAGATGTTTACCGTCTGGGCTGGCAGGATGCCTTTGCAGACACGTTCCGTTCTTACGCAAAGATCATCAATCCGGAAGATCCGGCGAACGTCTCAGATGAACTCATTCAGAAATATCTCGTTGAAAACGCGACCGTGCCCGGCATGAACGACACAGGCGTCTTCGATGTTTTCCTGGAGAACAATCTCCACAATTACATCGAAGCCGTCAAGGAGAACAGTCTTTCGTACGGCATGCATACATTCGGTTATTTCGATGAGGATCAGGTCGCGCCGATGATCTGGAACATGTGGAGCCGCCAGGGTCTCGACGATGTCCTTCTCGATACATATTTCGACGATGTGAAAGCAGCCGGCGGAAAGACGATCCCGACAAGCAATGAATATTCGCTCGTCGACGGAAAGATCGTCAAAGGCGGCGTCCCGTCATCCAGGTATTCAGAAGCGGACGTCCTGAAATTCACACAGGATCTGGTCCGCATCAAAGGAACGCCGACTTCTCAGGACATCAGAAATGCGCTGGATGACGCTTTCCCGGAAGATGCCGGTGACAGAGCCAAACAGGACAGGGTCGTCCTTTTCCTGCTGGGCCCGTCTGCCGCCTTTTCCGAATGCAGCGATGCGCCTGACGTCATCCGGATGTGGAAGGAAAACGATGTCTATGATGATTTCCGCGCCGAGCTTTTCGATTTCTACTGGTATCAGAGCGTTCCTGAAAATCTGAGAGATGACCGCGTCAACAAGTCGTCTTCTTTCAGAGCCGTCGACGGAACGACCCTGAATGATACGAAACTTGAGAGCGTCATGACGGATTTCATCAACGTCATCCAAAATGACAGCAGCTATTCTTCCGATCCCTCCGGCGCCGTCGAACACGCTCTTTCCGTCAGCGGCCTCGGAAACAGGAACACGTCCCGCAAATATTACAACGCTGACATGGTCGCCTATGTCCTGGGCAATGAGATGATCCTTTACCCGGAAAAACTCAAAGAAGTCGGCGATTCCGAGACGAATGCGCTTCTGAGAGCTCTTGATGCCGGCTATATTGCCCCGTCACCCGGAAACGATCCTGTCCAGAGACCGTCCGTCCTGCCGACGGGTCGCAATTTCTACGGCATCGATCCGGCGACTTATCCGACGCCGGCCGCCTGGAAAGTCGGCCGCGCCATGGGTCAGCAGCTGCTCGTGAATTATTACGAGACGTACGGCGAGTGGCCGGATACAGTCTCTTTCATGCGTTTCGGTGTCGAGTTCATCCGTGATGAAGGCGCTCAGGAAGCCTGCGTGTTCTATCTTCTCGGCTGCCGGCCGACATGGAGCAGAACGGGCACGTTCACGGGCGCCGTCCCGGTCACTGTCTATGATGACGCTGACGATTATGATGATATGTTCCGCGTGACGCTGACGAACGGTACGGTCGTTTACCGGCCGCGTGTCAACATCGTCTACAATTCTGCCGGTATGCGCGACGGTTACGGCAGCATCCTGCGTTATATCGACAGATCCGTCAAAACGGTGAGCGCTCTTGAAGAGACGGACGATCTTTCATCCGTTGAGAACAACGTCCGGAAGAGTTCTGATGAGATCCGGGAAAAACTCATCGCATCAGGCGTCGATGAAAAAACGGCGGCTGAACTTGCCACGTCCCGCGTGTTTGCGCAGGCGCTCGGCTCCTACGAGATCGGTACGGGCAACCTTGTCAGTGCGAGCGGCAACATGGGCAACGCCGGTGAAAACCAGGATGATATGAAAGCCGTTACGGATCTCTATCTGCAGAAAATGAGTTATCTTTACACAGAAAACAACTGGGGTACGACATCCGAGGCCGTCACGGAAGTCCTCAAGGCACTTCTCGGCCGGACGGATGCCTCCGTCTTCTCGAGTTCATCCAATCTCTACGATACGCTCGACAATGATGACGTCTACCAGTATTACGGCGTCATGAACATGGTCTCTTCCATGTATGACAGCAACGGCGACTACATCGAAGACAGGAGCCTGTGGGATGCGCCGCAGATGTATATCGCCGATACGTCCAACGTCGACGGCTACAAAGACGGCGACAAGACGATCTACACGGCCGGCGAGACGATCCAGAAAGACATGACGTCCCGCTATCTCAATCCGGACTGGGTCAAAGGTATGCAGGAATCCGGTTACAGCGGCGCGACGATGATGGCTGAATTCATGGACAATCTCTACGGCTGGTCTGTCGCCACGAACGGCGAGGTCATCTCAGACGCCACCTGGAACAAGGTCTACGACACATACATGAACGACGAAAATCTGAAGGACTGGCTTTCTTCAACGTCTCCGTATGCGCTTCAGTCGATGACGAGCCGCCTGATCGAAACGGCCAGGACAGGCAACTGGAACGCTTCCGACGCGCAGATGTCGGAACTCCTGAAAACGTATGCCGATTCCGTCGTCGAATCCGGCGTTGCCTGCTGTCACCACACATGCGGCAACCCGACGTTCGATAAATTCGTCAGCGGCATGATGTCTTCCGTCCTTGCCGACGACATCGATCCGGAAACGAGGGACAAATATTGGGAGATCGTCAAAGATGCGACATACCGCGACGATCCCGCTCAGGACGATCCGGAAGATCCGGACGATCCCGAAAACCCGGACAATCCCGATCAGAAAAGATCATCATCCGGCCGCAGTGAGAAAAAAGCCGTCGTCCTTCCCGAAGAAATGATCGACGTCTCCGAAAACGAGCCGCCGGAGCCGGATGAAGATCCGGGAGACGGCGTCGGCCTCGACCTGAACGCGGTCGCCGGTTATGAGATGATCGAAAAGACGATCATCAACAATTCCCTGCTGAAAGATTTCATCAGAAATCCGTCTTTCTCAGCCTCAAACATGGCCGTTATCCTGTTCGTTGTCCTGGTCGTCGGCCTCATCTTCTTCGGCACCCGGAGAAAAGGCATCTGACCGAAGACCGCACCGGTGCAGATC
>JAGAEB010000118.1 GCA_017613335.1 Methanosarcinaceae archaeon | reverse complement strand
AGCACCGACTTCTACGCCGGCTCCGGAGAAGAAAGGCATTCCGGCACTCGGACTTGTCGGAATCATCGGCGGTCTTGCCATTGCCGCAACGGCAGCAAGACGTCAGAGAAAACTCTGATCCTCTGATCAGATGATTGATGGTTTCATCAGAATGACCGTTCGCGGTCATTCTCTTTTTTTTTATTTTCCTGTATTCTGAAAAACGGATACTGCCTGCATTTTTCAAAATATTTCTGTCGAATATGCGCCTATACTGCAGACAGGACGCTGTTTTCCGGCCTGCTTTATTTTCAGACAGAAGCGTTTTCCTGATATCTTCAGAACACGTCATGCACGATGCGATCGTCGGGATTTTTCAAAACATATAAAAAGAGTGATCCGGGCAACGGCCGTGGCTTTACGGTCGCTTCCGGCGTTTTTGGGTTTTTAGCGTTTTTTTCTTTCAGGATCATGTTTCTGATCTTTCATCCGCTTCATGCAGATACAATCTCAAAGACTTTATATCTTATACAGACGTATTTTACAATATCCGATTGGTCTGTTATTCCGGATTTTCGTATTTTTCCGATACGGGATACGATCCTTCTCTAAAAAATGCCGTTCGGCAGACGCTGTCTGTTCCCGAGATCCGGACGATCACAATTCGTGAACAAATCGATTGATGACTTACGATGTCCGCAGTTCCGAAGGCAGATCACTTATCGGCCTTCTTTGGTTTTCTCAGATGGCCGGAATGCTGTCTTTTCCGGAAACTGTCTCTGAATCCTTACAAAATATGGTGATGGATTATGAATTTCAAAACAGCTATGACGGCGATCTTCGTTGCCCTGCTTGCCCTGACCTGCACTGCCGGCGCAGCTGAGATCACCTATGATCTCTCAGGTATACCTGATTCTCCTGCTGCAGGGACTCAATATGTTGTTCCTGTGACTGTCTCCGGTGATGTCACCGGCTATAAGTTAACTGTGTCATATGACGAAAACTCTGCAGAAGTCGATTTCAGAAATACCGGAGACGCAACGACCGGCGGAAGACCCGGCTCAAAGAAAATTGTCAGCACCGACGGCACCCCGAAAACGTTTGATCTCCTTATCACGCCGCTCTCAAATGCCACGATCACTTTAAACAGCGAACTTGCCGGCGATATTCCGTGCACCACTCATGATGAAATTAAATTCGTTTTCGAGGGATTATCCGGATCTTTCAATCTCACTCCTACCGGCGGAAAGATCGACTGGGGCGCGGAAAGCGTCGAGATCGTCGACGGAAAAGCCTCGATCCCGGTCGTCATGACCGGCGCGGACAGAGTTTCGGGCATGACCGTCGTTCTCAAAAACGTTTCCGGCGCAGACGTTGCTCTTAACAGGACCGGATCTGCCCTTTTCAATTCCGGAACCGCGACAAGGCTTAATTACTACAGTGCAAACGGTTTCACGAACAGCGGCACAGTTTCTCTTTACACGATCGATATTACCAATATCTCCGAAGGAGCTGTCGTTTCCTTTGATCTTGATTATAAGGTCAGCGCCGCAGGCAGGTACGCAACGATCGAGTATACTGCGTCCAACCCTGTTTCCGTCAGGTTCACCGCGCCTGTCAGACCGCCTAAGGCATTTACTGTCACCTACAGCGGCGCAGAGTATGTCCCGGATGCGGCGATCGTTGAAGCAGGCGCTGAATACATCATCTCCGATGACCGCGCCGTCTCTCCGGGCAGGATCTTCAGGGGATGGGTTGCCGGTTCCGAGGAATATGCACCGGGCGACAGGATCACTGTTAATGGAAATATCACTCTCAAAGCTGAGTGGTACACACCTGCGGTCGAACCGACCGGTGCAAGTGTTGTCGGCCTGTACAAAGCGCTGCACGGCGAAGACCCGGATCAGTATCAGGACTACGACATGAACGGCGACGGACACGTCAACATCATCGACCTTGTCCTCATGGCTCAGTATGTCGCAGACAGCGTTGCCGTCCTTGTTTAAGAAGACCGCATCCCGATGTCTGAAATCGGTGATCTCATCGGAATGACCTTTCCGGTCATTCCTTTTTTTTATTTTTTGTCCTCTTCATCCGAAGATCCGACAGGCAGTCTCGGTTTCCCTGAACACCGGTTCCGAAACAACCCCCGAAGCGATTGAAACGAGAATGAAAACTTCTGTCTGTTCACGAAAATATGGATGATGACAGTTCGTAAACAAATGACTTATGCTTATCAGCAGTTCCGAAGACAGATCACTTATCGGCCATCTTCGGGTTTTCGCCGACGGCCGAATCTGTATTTTTCCGGAAACTGTCTTCAGAATCCTACAATATCAGGTGATGGATCATGAATTTCAAAACAGCTCTGACGGCGATCTTCGTTGCCCTGATTGCACTGACCTGCACAGCCGGCGCAACTGAGATCGTCTATGATTTCTCAGGTATACCTGATTCTCCTTCTGCAGGAACTCAGTATATTGTTCCTGTGACTGTCTCCGGCGATGTCACCGGCTATAAACTGACAGTGTCATACGACACTGACGCCGCAGAAATTGATTTTTCTTTCGACGAAAACGGTTCTATTCCGACGCTCGGCGGAAGACCCGGCGCAAAGAAAATTGTCAGCGCCGACGGCGCCCCGAAAACGTTTGACCTCCTTATAACGCCGCTTAAAAATGCCACGATCACTTTAAAAGGAGAACTTGGGGGCGATATTCCGTGCAGCACTCATGATGAAATTAAATTCGTTTTCAGTGGATCTGTACCGACACCGACAGCCGGAATCGTCTATAATTTCTCAGGTATACCTGATTCTCCTTCTGCAGGAACTCAGTATATTGTTCCTGTGACTGTCTCCGGCGATGCCACCGGCTATAAGTTAAATGTGTTATATGACGCCAACTCCGCAGTAGTTGATTTCAGAAACACCGGCGATGCAACGACCGGCGGAAGACCCGGCGCAAGAATGATCGTCAGTGTCGACGGCACGCCGAAAACGTTTGATCTCCTTATCACGCCGCTCTCAAATGCCACGATCACTTTAAACGGCGAAGTTGGCGGCGATATTCCGTGCAGCATTCATGATGAAATCAAATTCGTTTTCGGCGGATCTTCGCCGACGATCAATCCGGTATCCGGAACTGTTGATCTCACCCCGACCAACGGCATGATCGACTGGGGCGCGGAAAGCATCGAGATCGTTGACGGCGCAGCCTCGATCCCGGTCATCATGACCGGCGCTGACAGAGTTGAGGGTATCACCGTCACGCTCAAAAATGTTTCCGGCGCAGATGTCGCTCTTAACAAGACCGGATCTGCCGTCTTCAGATCCGGATCCGCAACAATGCTTAATTGGTACAGCGCGAGCGCTTTCACGAACAACGGCACAGTTTCTCTTTACACGATCGACATTTCCGGCATCTCCGAAGGAACGATCGTTTCCTTT
>JAGAEB010000117.1 GCA_017613335.1 Methanosarcinaceae archaeon | reverse complement strand
GACACAGGCCGTCCGGAAGCAGACACCCTTTCCGGAACCTGTCCGGACGGATCCGCCCCCGGAAAGATTCCTGTCAAAGTCATCAATCTGATCCCCCATGAGATCAGAACGGAAATGATCGTCTATCCGCTGCCTGTCAGAAACGATGAAATTCTCCCGGATCCTGAAAACGATATCCTGAAGGTCGTATCTGTTGACCGTTATCACAAAAAGACGGCTGAAAGACCGGGACTCTATGCCGGCTTTGTCAGGGGAACAGGCCTTCGGTCAGGCGCCGTTGCGACAACGATCTCCCACGACTGCCACAACATCATCGCTGCCGGCACATCCGACAAACTGATCGCAAAAGCTGTCAACATGATCATCGAAAACAAAGGCGGCCTCTGCGTCGTTTCAGAATACGGCAGATCTGAGATCCTGCCGCTTCCGGTCGCCGGCCTGATGAGTCCTGAAACAGCAGACAAAGTCAAAGAAAAAGAAGATTCGCTGCTCCGTCTCTCCCGTGAGATCGGAATGGCTGACGGCATCAGCTTCATGAACCTGTCATTCCTCTCACTTCTTGTGATCCCTGAGATCCGTATCTGTCCCGACGGTCTTTTCGATGTTGTCAGATTCGGATTCACGGATCTGAAAAAATGATCCCGTCCGGAAACCTCAGGGAACACCTCTAAGAAACATATTGAGAAACATTTCGGGAAACATTTCTGAGAAACATAATGAGAAATATTTCTGAGAAACATAATGAGGAATATTTCTGAGAAACATTTTGGGAAACATTTGGAAACATTTTGGGAACATTTGGAAACATTTCTTAGAAATATTTCTCTTCTTGTCGTTTTTCCGGAAGAGTTCATCCCGCATCTCTTCCGGATCATTCTGTTTTTCAGATCGGCGGGAATTTCGCTCTTTCAAAATCTTCTTTAATGGCAAGGACTTTCGTTGCGTCGATGCCGATCTTCGTTGTCGTGCCGTCGGGGGCGCCTCTGGGATCGAGAGAGCTGCCTCTGACGTTCGGGATAATCATAACGTCCATGTCTCCCTTGACGCGCGTCGCAACAGCAAACTCGATGTCTGCCGGATCGAAGATGTCGATATCGTCATCCACGACGACCACATGTTTCAGGCTCGTGTGAGCCGCGAATGCGGCCATGATGGCGTTTTTGGCGTCTCCTTCTGTCTGTTTTGTGATCTGGACGACGGCATGGAGATAACAGCAGCCGCCCTCCGTGAGAATGACGTTTCTGACAGTCGTGACTTCGCTCACGGCTTTGTAGATCCTGGGTTCATACGGAACGCCCATCATGAGAAGGTGTTCGGGACCTGCCGGAAGAATGCCGTGGTAGATCGGGTCTTTTCTGCAGTAAATGCGTTCGATATGGATGACCGGCTCAGGCCTGATGTGGTCGTACGTTCCCGTGATGTCGACGAACGGGCCTTCGCTGACACGTTCTTCCGGATCTATATAACCTTCCAGGACATATTCCGCATGCGGGACTTTGACGCCGTTTGCGCATTCGAATACTTCGACAGGAGCGCCTCTGAGGGCGGCGGCGTATTCGAATTCCTTGTTTGCGGGAACGCGCGTCGTCGAGGCATACGTCACGACCGGGTCTGCGCCGATGACGATCGCGACAGGAAGCTTCTGACCCTTTTCTGATGCTTTTTTGTGGAGAACGTATGTGTGACGCGGCGGGACAAGGCGGGCCGCCAGTCTGTTTTTATCGACGACCATCAGCCTGTGGATCGATGCATTCATTTCTCCCTCAAACTCAGAAACAACGACACCTGCCGTGATATAGCCGAGGCCGCCGTCTTTTTCGAAATGTTTCATGATCGGAAGTTTCGTCAGATCGACATCTTCTTTTTCAATGATGATTTCTTTCGTCGGCGAATCCTTTACAACGACGACTTCTCCTTCCGGAGACAGGCCGGAAAGCTTCGCGATGATCTCTGACTTCGGAACGCCGAGCATGGCGCCCAGTTCCTCGCGCGATCCGAGCAGATTCATGACGACGCGGCTTCCGTCGACATTCGTGAATAAAACAGGTCCTTTCGTCTTTGAGCAGATGATCGGCGCTTCATAATTTTTGGAAACCGGTCTGTCGATGACGGTCAGACGGCCGTTCTTTTCCAGATCTTTTAAAAATGTTCTCAGACTCATGATATCTGAGACATAATCAGTCACCTGTCAGATATATATAATTCGGCGCAAGCCGTCGATTTCTCTGTTTCCGGATCATTTTCTGATGTTTTTCTCTCTGATGCCCGCTGTCCCTTCCTTTTTCCTTTTCTGCCGTTCCTGCTGTCTCTTCGTTTTCCTTTTCTGCCGTTCCTGCTGTCTCTTCCGTCATAATCTATATATGTGATCATTCCGTAAATTCGGAAATCACACTCGGATATCATAAAAACGGGATGGGGATATGTATCCGGATCATCCCGTTCTTTTATTTTCCCGACAGTATCTGCCTTTCATATTTATTTCATATTTGTTCTGTATTTGTTTTATACAGATGTCGTACATTTTACATCACTGAATCCCGGGATTTGATAATCATGAAGATCGTAATGAAATTCGGCGGCACATCCGTCGGCAACGGTGAAAAGATCCTCCACGTGGCAAAGCTTCTGAAGAGTTATTATGACAAAGGCGATCAGGTCGTCATGGTCACTTCGGCTCTGGCAGGCGTGACCGACAGTCTTCTCAATGCGGCAGACCAGGCCTGCAGAGAAGGAAAGGTCTCATCCGTTTCTTCCTTTATCGCAGAACTGAGCCAGAAGCACTATGATGCTGTCAGAGATTCCATCGCCGACCCGAAGATTCAGGATGAAGTCATCAGCTACCTGCAGCAGAGGATCGACGAACTTGAAAAGATCCTTGTCGGCATCTGCTACCTCGGCGAACTTTCACCGCGGTCAAAGGACAACATCTCTTCTTTCGGCGAAAGGCTTGCCGCGCCGATCGTTTCCGGTGCGATCCGGTCTCTGGGCATCAAATCAAAACACTATACCGGCGGCGAGATCGGCATGATCACGACCGACGTTTTCGGAAATGCCCGCCCGCTTCCGGGAACTTATGAGCGGATCGGCGCCGTTCTCATTCCGGGACTTGGTGACAGCATCCAGGTCGTGACCGGTTTCATCGGCGAGAGCGAAGACGGCAGCATCACGACGCTCGGCCGCAGCGGTTCCGATTATTCCGCTTCCATCATCGGCGTCGGCTTCGGCGCGGACGAGATCTGGCTCTGGAAAGAAGTCGACGGCATCATGACCGCCAACCCGAAAGTCATTCCTTCCGCAAAGACGATCAACCTCATTTCTTACAATGAAGCCATCGAACTGGCCTCCCTCGGCGCAGAAGTCCTCCACCCGAGAGCCATCGAGCCGGCCATGGGCAGAAACACGCCGGTCCGCGTGAAGAGCACTTTCAAGCCCGACTTCGAAGGCACGCTCGTCGCTGCGGAAAGCAAAAGATCAAAGAACATCGTCAAATCCATCAGCACGATCAGAAGGATCGCACTGATCAATGCCTCAAGCGTTGAAATGGTCGGAACGGCCGGTCAGATCGGCCGTCTTTTCACGGCGCTGACAGCCGACCGCATCAGCGTCCGCCTCGTCAGCCAGGGCTCTGAGTCAAGCATTTCTTTCGTCGTCAACGAAACAGATGCCGAAAAAGCCGTCCGCGCCATCAGAAACGAATTCGGTGATCATCTTCAGGTCGACTACCGGACTGATGTCAATGTTGTTGCCATCGTCGGCGACGGCATGGCCGGAACGCCGGGCATCGCCCGGCGGTTCTTTGCGACGCTGGGTGAAAGGAATATTAACATCATTATGATCAGTCAGGGTTCTTCCCAGTACAGCATTTCCTGCGTCATCGAAACGAAAAACGTCTCGGAAGCCGTGGAAGCCCTTCACAGGGAATACGAGCTTGAAAACGTCAACGACTGAATGCCAATAAACAAAATTCAAATATCGCAAACCCGATTAATATTGAGATTAATATCAGGATTAATCCCGGACTATACCGGGATTAATGTCAAGATTAATACCGGGATTAATATCGGACATATTTCCGAAATCTCTCAGAGGATCATTATGACTGAAAATAAACGTGAAGGAGCCACCTACGCTGAATCCGGCGTCGATATCCACAAGGAAAATGATACGATCAGAGCTCTGACGCAGAGCATGACTTACAAAAGAACCGGATTCGGCGCGCCGATGACGGAGATCGGCCACTATGCCGGCCTTCTCGATTTCGGAGACTTTGCCGTTGCCATGACGACCGACGGTGTCGGTTCAAAAGTCCTTGTTGCAAACGATATGAAAAAATGGGATACGGTCGGTATCGACTGCATTGCCATGAATGTCAACGATCTCATCGCCATCGGCGCCGAGCCGATCGCCTTTGTCGACTACCTGGCGCTTGAAAAACACAAAGACGGCTTCGCCGAAGAGATCGGCAAAGGTCTGGCCAAAGGCGCCGAGATCTCACGCATGACGATCGTCGGCGGCGAAACGGCTTCTCTGCCGGATATCATCAAAGGCTTCGATCTCGCAGGCACCTGCATCGGTACCGTGAAGAAAGACAGGATCATCACCGGCGAAAAGATCAGAGAAGGCGATGTCATCATCGGCCTGAAGAGCAGCGGCATCCACAGCAACGGCTATTCCCTTGTCAGAAAGATCGTCCGGGAATCTCCTTACAACTATCAGGATTATTGTCCGTACGATGCAGGAAAGACGCTCGGTGAAGATATCCTGACGCCGACGAAGATCTACATGGAGATCCTCGACGTCATCGAAAAGTACGATGTCCACGGGCTTGCCCACATCACCGGCAGCGGCCTTCTCAAACTCCACCGGATCACCGATCTCGGATTCGATTTCACTGACCCGATCGAACCCCCGGAGATCTTCAGATTCCTCCAGAAAGAAGGCAACATCAGCGACGAAGAAATGTACAAGACGTTCAACATGGGCATGGGCTTCATCATCGTCTGTGACCCGGAAGACGCCATGTACATCGCAGGCATGACCGGCGGAAAGATCGTCGGAAAGATCGTCAAGTCCGGCATCCGCGTCAAAGACCTCGTCATCGATGAATGAAAAGGCGACGCATCCGCAGCCGGTCCTGAAACGGCTGTCTCCGGAAATCCGGCTGTCTCCGTTCACGGGAAAAAAACACACCGGATCCGGAGAATCGGCCGTCTCCGTTCACGGACAGACACGCCGGGTTCATTTGTGAACGACACATTTGTGAACGGCACATTTGTGAACGGCACATTTGTGAACGGCACATTTGTGAACGGCACATTTGTGAACGGCACATTTGTGAACGGCACATTTGTGAACG
>JAGAEB010000014.1 GCA_017613335.1 Methanosarcinaceae archaeon | reverse complement strand
ATACAAAAGCAGCAGAAGTCACTCTCTCCGGTACAGGTGACGCCGGTACTGAAAAAACCGTCATACAGGAAGAGGACACGTCCGCTCCTGACGGGCCGGAAGACGATTACGATCTTCCGGTTTCCGACCGTGAAGGCGCTCTGACAAAAAGAGAGATTGATGAGATGCTCCGTGAACTTGACGGCATTCTTCCGAAAAATATCCGGACAACGATGCGCAGTGATGCCGTTTCTTTCGGCGTCAAACGCGATGAACTGGAAAAAGTCATCGAAGCAACGAAGACCCGTTATGAAAATTCATGCATCGAACCGTGCGATGCGGCCGGCGTCGTTGCCGGACAGTCCCTCGGTGAACCGGGTACGCAGATGACGATGAGAACCTTCCACTACGCCGGTGTTTCTGAAATGAACGTTACGCTCGGTCTCCCGCGTCTCATCGAGATCGTCGATGCCAGAAAACTCCCGAGTACGCCGACGATGACGATCGCTCTGACGAACAGGAAAAGAATCGAAGATGCAGACAATCCCGAAGATGTCGACGTTGCCTTCAACCGTGACAAAGCCCAGGATGTCGCCACAGAGATCGAAGCGACGAACATCACGCAGGTCGCCGAAGTCACGACGGATCTTTCCAACATGAACCTCGTCATCGATCTGAAACCGTCTGCCATGGACAAAAAGAAACTCGACTTTGAAACGATCAGCTCCAAACTCAGAGATGAGCTCCCGAAAGAGACGGAGATGACTCTCCGTGAAGAGATCAATCAGATCGAGATCGCGCCGGCGACGAAGGATCTCAGTTACAGATCCCTCCTCCAGCTCGACAAGGAACTCAAAAAGATCGTCATCAAAGGCATCCCGTCGATCAAAAGAGTCGTCGTCAGAAAAGAAGATGATAAGGATCCGTCATCCGAATATGCACTGTATACGGAAGGAACGGCCCTCAAAGAAGTCCTTGAGATCGAAGGCGTCGATCCGACCAGAACGACGACGAACAACATCCTCGAGATCTACGAGGTCTTCGGTATCGAAGCGGCCCGCAACGCCATCATCCGCGAGATTTCAAACACACTGCGCGAACAGGGTCTCGATGTCGATATCCGCCACATCATGCTCGTGGCGGATCTCATGACGTCGGACGGCGAAGTCAAACAGATCGGCCGTCACGGTATTTCCGGTGAAAAGGCTTCCGTCTTTGCCCGTGCCGCTTTCGAAGTGACCGTCAATCACCTGCTCGATGCGGGTATGCGCGGCAACGTCGATGAACTCCGCGGCGTGACGGAAAACGTCATCGTCGGCCAGCCCATCAAGATGGGTACCGGCGACATCCGCCTGATCGCCAAAAAGAAAAACGAATGACCGGGTCGCTGATCTCAAAGCCCGGAAAACAAAAAGGGGAACTGTCCCGGGACAGTTCCCCTTTTTTTATGATCCGTTCTTCTCTTTTTCTTCTCCTTCTCTTTCTTCTCCTTCTTTATGACAGGCAGGAATCAGAAGGTCTGCCGGGATTCGATGATCCGCCGTCTTTTGTTTTTCAGGAAAAGAAATACATATATGCGGAAATGCCGATCAGGACAGCATCCGTCACAATGATTCCTGAAATATATTGTTTAGGGATGCTCTTATCATTCATTTTTACAATGATCATCATCAGAAACATTATCGTCGTGAAAAAAACAAATCCTGTCAAAGACAAAGAGAACGCCGTTTCGGAAAACGTCAATTCCTGAACCCTGCTCAAAACGGCCGAATCAAAAGAAATCCCCGCAGCAAACGTCATAACGATTGCGGCAAAGATGGATATTGACGTTATCGATGTGATCGTATTTCGAGTTTCCTGTCGACATCTATCATTTTTACAGCAGCATCATCAATATTTTTCAGGCGACTGTCAGTGTCTGCGATATTGTTTCTCAGCAAAGAAAATTCATTCTGTATGGACTGATCTGTCCCTTTGCCTGAAACCAGTATCGAATAGGCACTGTATCTGCGGAATTCCGGGTTTATATGATCCCACATTTTTCCGACACTGCTGACAATAGGGTCTTCTGACCCTTTTTCTTTCAGAAGTTCTTTATGAATCGTTTCTATGTTGTTTAATATGATGACAACATTTTCCCTGAGACTCTCATCATTCAGCATGGGATATATCACATCAAACAGGTACGAATAGGAATGACGGCAGTTCCCGGAATAAATGGCTGCCGGATCGTCCTTCAGAGATTCCGGGTCTTCCGGATCATTGATTTCATCGGACAGTTTTTCCAAAACATCTCTGATCAGATCTCCTTTGTCATCCCCGAAACAGCTCATTTTCAGGACCTTCTGATCTTTTCGATATTTTCAAAATACCTCTTCATCGAGGACTTTGAAATTCTCGCCCATCTGCCGAAAATATTGTATGTATCTTTCCAGGGATCGGTGTCATGAGTCACCTGAACGATTTCCCACACGGGAACATCGATCCATTTATCAACAACAGCATTGATGATCTCTCTGTCTTCTTCCCGGATCTCTCCGGGCTGTTTCGAAGACGGCAGAAGTCTGCTCCCTCCGTATATTGAAAATGTTTTATACACGGACGGAATGACCGGTCCAAGCTTCCATGCACAGAAGTCTTCGGAAATAACATCGCGGTCGTACTTGAAAAATTCTCCTTCTATAAAATAGAGGATTTTCTGAAGGATCAGATTGGTGATGATCTTCCTTTTCGACCCGCAGTATACAATGACATAATTTGCGACATCTTCAGCCGAATACCGGAATGAATCTTTCAGAACCGTCATGATCTCCCTCCGCTTTTCACATATAATTGGTCTGTTATTCATACATGTCGATATGATGCATTCATTGATACTGACAGAATATGTCAGCATCAATACCACGCCGGTATCTGGTTTTATTCAGTTTCTGCTTTCAATCCTTCTCTCAATTCTTCTCTCAATCCCTGCTCCCTGTCACAATTCTGACATGAATCCGGATTCTGCCTTCGGCATGAATCACTGTCATGATCTTTATCTTCCGTTTTCTTCTCCTTCCTGCCGCCGTTTTCCGCCCTGTCATCGGAATCCATTTATACCGCCCTAGGCTTAAAACCGAATATTATTTCTGTCCTGATGTCTTTCCGGAATTTTTCAGTACAGCCGGAACGGTTTCAGGTTTCAGGCAACGGAATGATCTTTATGTCTGATCTCAAAAATGAACCGAAAAATGGTTTTTCATCGGGCGGATCTTCTTTTTCCGAAGATCATCGGGACGGTCCCCGCCCGTCTTCCCATCCGGTCTCCTGGATCCGCGGTGCCGGAAACAGCTCTCTTGCCGGAAAGAGGATCGTTCTCGGCGTGACCGGAAGCATCGCGGCCGTCCGGACGGTCGAGCTGGCCCGCGAACTGGCCCGCTGCGGTGCAGTCGTCCACGCTGTCATGACGGAAGCAGCAACGCATATCCTGCATCCGGATGCGCTCGTCTACGCCACGGGAAACCCGGTCATCACGGAACTGACCGGCAATGTGGAACATGTCTCATTTTTCGGTCACGAAGGCTGCGCCGATCTGCTCCTCATCGCGCCGGCAACAGCCAACACGATCGCCAAGATCGCGTCGGGCATTGATGACACGCCTGTCACGACTTTTGCGACGACGGCGATCGGCGAAGGAAAGAAAGTGATGATCGTTCCGGCGATGCACGCGTCCATGTATGACCACCCGCAGGTCAGAAGTCACATCAGAACGCTCGAATCGTGGGGCATTTCCGTGATCGGCCCGGAGATCAGTGAAGGCGTCGCCAAGATCTCCTCAAACGACAGGATCGTCAACGCCGTCCGCCGCGAACTTTCCGGAAACACGCTTGCCGGAAGACGCGTTCTCGTCACGTCCGGCCCGACGGCCGAAAAAGTCGATCCGATCCGTATTCTGACAAACAGAGCCTCCGGAAAAACGGGCGAAGCGCTGGCGCTTGAAGCCTGGCGCCGCGGCGCGGACGTCTATCTTTTCAGAAGCAATGACAGGATCCTGCCGGTTCCGGAAGACAGCCGCTTCCACGACATCCGCACAGAAAGCGCCGCCGATATGACACAGGCCGTCCTGCAGCGGATCTATGAATCCCCGTCGCCGCGCCTCAATCCGGATATCCTCATCAGCGCAGCGGCCATCGCCGATTATACCGCCGTTCCGGAAAAGTCGAAGATCAAATCCGGCGGCGTCCTCATCCTCGACCTCGCGCCGACGGCAAAACTCATCAAAGAAGTCAGAAAAGCGGATTCCGATCTCCTGATTGTGGCGTTCAAAGCAGAGACCGAACCCGATGAGAATAAGCTTATCGACGCGGCGATCAGAAAAATGAACGAATCCGATGCCGACATGATCATCGCCAACGATGTCTCGGAAACGGGCATGGGATCGGATGACAACCTCATCTTCCTGATCTCCGGCAGATATGCGCTGCCCGGGAAATCCGGTAAAAGCAGATCCGGCAGATCGGGCGTCACCTGTGTCAGCGGCCCGAAAGGAAAGCTGGCCTCCCTCATCCTCGACCGCGTCGAAAAACTTCCGGCACGCACCGGAAACGAAAATGTTTCCTCATCAGGATCCCGGAAAAACAGGCATGACGATGCTTCCGAATATGATTCCCTGCCGGGTGACGGAACGGATGCCCCCGGCGACTTCGGACCGAAATATTATGAAATGGGCGGCGGCGGAATCGCCATCTTCTCCCGCAAAAGAAGAAAACCGGCCAAGATGCAGGGCAGAACATTCCTGCCCGGCTCAAAACAGCAGAACGTTTCCGATCAGTCTGAAAACGCATCAGGAAAAACAGGGTCCGGAAACGGCGGACGCGGGAAAAATCCCGACAGCGGGAAAAAGTCCTGAAACGATCTTTTCCGGGATCCGTCTCTGAAACGGATCCCGGAACCCTTTTCCGTCATCCGTTTCTGAAACGGATCCCGGAACCCTTTTTTCCTTCATCCGTTTCTGGAACGTTTCCCGGAATCCTTTTCCTTCATCCGTTTCTGAAACGTTTCCCGGAATCTTTTTCCTTCATCCGTTTCATCTTTTCGAAAGCTTAAAATGATTCATCCTGCCTATTTCATCTGATCTTTTTATGACCCGCAAAGCAGATCCTACTGACAAAACATCCGGCAGCAGAACCGACGTTCAGCCGGAGATCCGTTCTTCTTCCTGTTTTGTTCCGGGTCATATCACCGGCTTTTTTGAGATCTGCGACGACGATGATCCCCACCGCAAAGGATCGCGCGGATGCGGTCTCGTTCCTGATATCGGCCTGACGACGACGGTCCGCCTGATCCCGGCTGAAGAAAGAGAAAACGACCCGTCATCTGCCGTCTCCGACATCTCTGACGCAAACATCCGGATCTTTCTGAACGGCAGAGAAGTTCCGGGGCAGGTCATCCGGAATGTCCTTTCCGTTCTGAAGATCACGCCGCCGCCCGGTTTTTCGATCGAAGTCTCCGGCGTCTCCGACCTTCCGGTCGGCTGCGGTTTCGGCATGTCTGCCGCAGGTGCTCTCGGCACGGCTTTTGCATCAAATGATCTTTTCCGCCTGCATCTGCCGGCAGATGATCTGACCGAAGCGGCACATGCAGCCGAAGTCATGAACGGCAGCGGCCTCGGCGATGTTGCCGGATGTTCAACGGGCGGCCTCGTTCTCAGAGAAGCCCCCGGCGGTCCGAAATACGGGTCTTTCCGCCGGATCCCGGTCAGTCCCCGGAAGATTTTCTGCCTCGTCCTCGGTGTCCTGGATACGTCGACGGTCCTCTCTGATCCGGAACGCGCCCGGAAAATAAAAGAAGAAGGCCGCATCGCCATGGCGCGTTTCCTTCAGGATGAGACTTTCGATTCCTTCATGGCAGTCTCCCGGGCATTTTCAGAAAAGATCGGTCTCATGAGCCGGGAAGCCGCCGCCGCGATCAATGCTCTTGATCCGTCGCTTGCCGAAGCCTCCCAGGCCATGCTCGGCAACACTGTCTTTGCAGCCGCCGTCGTTCCCGGATCCCCCGAAGCCGAAAAACACATTTATGAAACGCTCTCACGTTTCGGGAAAGTCATCGTTTTCAATATCGGCTTCAGAACACCCGAACTGATCTGATCGTCCGTCTGTCCCGCCGTCCGGGGTCGTCCTGACCTGACCTTTTTCTTTTTCGGAAATGTGTGTGCACATGTGTCCTGTGTGCACTGGTGTGAACAGTGTGTGCAGGTGTGAACAGTGTGTGCAGGTGTGAACAGTGTGTGCAGGTGTGAACAGTGTGTGCAGGTGTGAACAGTGTGTGCAGGTGTGAACAGTGTGTGCAGGTGTGAACAGTGTGTGCAGGT